>CAYXFH010000183.1:0-5058 GCA_964464245.1 uncultured bacterium | reverse complement strand
CGCTCAAAGATGATATCACGTGCAATCGGCAGTACGCGCTCAAGACGGAATCGAGGGAGGCTCAATCTCAGGATGATCGCTCCAATACAGGCTGCCCACGGTGTCAATCCCACCGGGAGTTTTAAGGATGAGAGAAGGCCCGTCACTTCAATAAAAGCTGGCAAGAGGGGAATAACCGCGGCGGCTAGCAAGTACGTCGATTCACGGCTGTAGCTATGGCGCCGACGAATGACATTCTGGAAAATGATGAGGCTGCCTGTAAAAGTCAGGATGGCTGTGTAAACCATGCAGATCCAGTAGATGACGCCATAAGCGGGTTGAAGCGGCAGATAGGGATTTTGGCTATCTAACCCAATCCCCGTCCACGCCAGTGCATAAACATGGTTGGTTAAAAGTGCCTATATCGCGATAAGTGGCATGATGCCAAACAGAAGATAAACACGCCAGGTAAGCAGTTTTCTAGGCCCAAGGTAGTGCAGAATGTAGAGTAACCAGCACGTCATGGCGATCATTCCCAGGACGAGCTGTATCCCCACGAGGGTTTCTTTATAGGCAACTACCGGGAGTCCAATTTCAATGGCGTGCGACAGTATCCAAAGCGCACAGACAAAAATAAGTGTTACTCCGGTGAGTCTTGCTTGACGGTTGAAATCCCGCCAAGGAAGGTAAATTGCTAGCGCCAGCAGGATAACCGAAGCTGCCAGTTCTGCGATGACACTAGGCGACCATTGCCACAACACGGTTTATTCTACACGCTATAATCTAATTTCAACCAACTTCTTGCCGTCCAGACGTCTTGGATTCCGTTCCAGAGATGCAACTGCCCGGCAATCAAAGCACATCTAGCGCGGTGAAGCCATGAAAACTCTTTTGTGCCGCATTCCGGGGTCTAGGAACCCGCTGCTTGAATTGGCAACTGCACAGTGACGGTGGTTCCTTTCCCAAGCTCGCTTTCCAAGGAGATGGCGCCCCCATGCGCCTCCACCAGGATACGAGAAACGTAGAGGCCCAAGCCGGCGCCGGGGACCACCGCTTTCACCGTTGCTCCCGCCCGGGCAAAGGGTTGGAAGAGATGGGGAAGCGCTTCCGCTGAGATCCCCTGCCCGTGGTCCTCCACCTCCAACAGGATCCATCCCTCTTCCTGACCCAAGCGCACTTGCACCTCCCCTTCTGGAGGGGAGAACTTGATGGCGTTGGAAAGCAAGTTATGCACGGTCCGCTCCATCGCTTCCGCATCCAGCATGAGCAGCGGGAGTGGAGCCAGATCGAGCTCTGTGTGCAGGTTCTGCCGCAGAACCAGAATGTCCAAATCGGCGACCGCTTGGCGGACTAGTGCGGCCAAATCCGTGGGTGCGCGGCTCAGCCGCAAGCCGATGGTCTTGGTGCGCTGGCTGTCCACCAGATTGTTGATCAGGAAACGCAAGCGCAGGAGGTTTCTTTGCCAGACCTCTTCCAGTTCCAGATATTTGCGTTGCCTTTCCTCTGGCGGCAATCCCTTGAACAACTCCAGGCCGGCGGTCATCAAGAAGAGGGGGGTCTTCAGCTCGTGGCTGACA
Source organism: uncultured bacterium (assembly GCA_964464245.1). Lineage (GTDB taxonomy): Bacteria > Caldisericota > JANLFM01 > JANLFM01 > JANLFM01 > JAPLHV01. The sequence continues at coordinate 3,502 of CAYXFH010000183.1, read as the reverse complement.
GCATAGAGGAAATCAGCGCGGGCTTGCGCAGCCTCCCCCTCCAACTGCTTGCGATCGGTGATATCGCGGATGGTGCCGGCGGCGCCGGTGAAGCCGCCCACCTTGAAGAGGGTCCCGGTCAATTCGCCGAAGAATTCCGTCCCATCCTTCCGCTTCATCTTCAGCTCCAGGTTCCGAGTGGGGATGCCGCGTTCGATCCCGTCGCTGAATGCCGCAAGCGCCGCATCGACGGATTCGGGGGGCAGCAAGTCGGCGAAATGAACGCCCAGCATCTCGCTCATCTCGTCTCCGAAGACCTTCTCAGCGGCGGGGGACAAGTACGTGATTACCCCCCGGGTGTCGGTTATGAACACCACATCGGAGATCTGCTCGGCAATAGCCCGAAACCGTTCTTCGCTCTCCCGCAGCGCTTCCTCGGCTTTACGCCGATCAGCCAGTTCCCGCTCTAGTTCACGGGTGCGTCCGGCGACCAGCGCGGTCAATTGTTCATTCTCCAGGCGCTTCGATTCACCGGCCGCCTTGATCTTAGCCATGGCGTAGATCTGGGCGATCAGCTCCGCTTCGTCGATCGGCTTGGCGAGGAAGGCTTCGGCGCCAACTTCCAAGGCTTTGATGCGGCTTTCCCGGCTGGTCTTGAGCGCGGTCAGGAAGACCACCGGGATGGTGCGCAGGCGTTCGTTCCGCTTCAGTGTCCGGCAGACCTCAAACCCGTCCATCCCCGGCATCACGATGTCGAGCAGAATCACGTCCGGATCCTCGGCCAGCGCTCTTTCGGTCCCTCTGGCGCCGTTCCCTTCCCCCCAGAACCGAACCTTCGGAAAAGCATCGGCAACGATGGCCCGCAGGCTGGTCAGGTTATCTTGGTTGTCGTCAATGGCCAGGATTTTAAGCATCTTCGTTTCCTCCAAGCGCTTCTCGTATTGTTTTCTTCAAGAGGGGCTCGTCGATCGGCTTGGAGAGGTAGCCGTCGAAGCCATGGGCCAGGATCTCCTCGCGGTCTCCCTTCATGGCGCTGGCGGTAAGGGCGATCACCGGAATGTGCCGCAGCGATTCCTCGTTTCTAATGGCCGCCAAGGCCTGGATCCCATCCATCACCGGCAAGGCGAGGTCCATCAGGACCAGGTCGGGCTTGTGGGAAAAGGCCATCGCTACGCCTGCCTTGCCGTCCACGGCTTCCAAGACGGTGAAGTGGTCTTGCAGCAGCGCCTTGGCGGTCTCCATATTGTCGGGGTTGTCCTCCACCACCAGGACCACTGGTTTTCGCTCCTCCGAAGGCTCCGGCAATCGCCTCGAAGTCGAGGAGGATCTTGGGGATACGCGCTTCTCGACTGCCGGGGCCACCATCTTGGCGACAGCCGCCAGGAGGGCTGCTTTATCGATGTCGCCCTTTTCAATCAACTGGTGGATGTAGTTTCCTTTCAGGAAACGGAGCTCTTCCGGGGTGACCTGTTTGGCCGTCAGGATCAACACCGGGAGACGAGCAGTATTTTCCATTTGGCGAATCTGCTCTAGGAATTGGAAACCATCCACTCCCGGCATCACTAGGTCGAGGATCACTGCGTCGGGAAAAATCTGATCGGTCCGCTCCAGCGCTTCCCGACCGTCGTGCGCCGTCCCTACCAAGTATCCCTCTTCGGTGAGGATGTCCGTGATCTGCACGATGGCGGGCTCGCTGTCCTCCACCAGCAGGATCCTTTTTCCCCTGATTTCCGCTGAAGTGAAGTGACGGATGGGTTTTTCCGCAGCTCGGTCCGTTATCTCCTCCCCAGCCAGTGGCTCGATCCTCCAGGGCAAGGCCAGGGTAAAGGTGGAACCTTCGCCGGGCTGGCTCTTCACGGTAAGAGTGCCCGAGAGCAGGGCTGCGTATTTCTTGGCGATGGCCAGGCCTAACCCGCTGCCACCGTGATCGCGCGAGGGGCTCTCGTCAACTTGGCGGAATTCTTCGAAGATGAAGGGGATCTGTTCCGGGGCGATGCCGATGCCGGTATCGCTCACCTCGATCCGCACCATCTCCTTCTCTGGCCGGGCAGTGATCTCCACCCGCCCACGCTCGGTGAACTTTACGGCATTGCCGACCAGGTTCAGCAGGATGTGCCGGCACTTGTCCAGGTCGCTGGTGATCAGGGGAAGGTCCCGGTCCAGCCGGTCCACCAGTTGAAGATCCTTCTGCCGTGCCTGTGGTCCCATCGTCTCCACCACCTCGCTGACCAGGGCGTGAAGGGAGAAGCGGCTGAGGTTGACCTCCTCTTGTCCGGCTTCGATCCGCGATAGGTCCAGGATGTCGTTGATCATGGTCAGAAGGCGCCGGCCGTTTCGCTCGATGATGTCCAGGTAGCTATATTCCTCCTCCGGGATGGCGCCCAAGAGCCGGCGATTCAAGACGCCGGAGAGCGCGATCACCGAGTTTAGCGGCGTCCGCAGCTCGTGGCTCATGTTGGAGAGGAAGACGCTCTTCAAGCGGTTGGCCTCGTCCAGTTGTCTTTTTTGCACCTCCAGCTCGATGTTCTGCTCGCTCAGCTCGTCCTTTTGCACCACCAGTTCCGTTTTCTGCGCCTCCAGCTCGCGGTTCTGGTCTTCGAGGCGTGCCGCGAGTTCCTTGATCCGGCGGAAGGCCAGCACACCATTCATCCGGGCGGTCAGGGTGATCCACACATCGTCCACCAAGCGCACCGCATCCGCCTCGAAAGCGCGAACGTTGGCCAGGGAGATCATCGCCGTCGCCTCCTGCGCGCCTCCGGCGACCCCGAAGAGGATGGGGATGGTCAGGATCTCCCGCGGGAGGAAATCCCCGCCAACCGTGGCCAGAGTGAAACGGGTATCCGCGGGGATGTCGACAATGCGCTGGACCTTTCCCGTGGCCAGGGCTGCACCGAACTCGCCCTCCGCCGTCGTCGCCGAGAAGGAGCCGCGGGGACCTCCGGTGGCGCTCAGTCCGATCGATGCGAACAGCTCGAACGCGGTCTTCTCCTCGTTGCGCAGATAGACTGCCCCCACCTGTGAGCGGGTATCGGCTAACAAGGCCTTCAGCAATTCGTGGCAGAAGGCGTGCAGCTCCTCCTCCATCACCATCACACCGGCCAGCCGCGTCAGGCGCTCCTTACCCTCCAGGTCGCTTTGCATGGTCTCCGCCAGGTTGTTGAACGATGCGGAGAGCCGGCCGAACTCATTGGCGGATAGGTAGCGGCTTCGGGCCGGAAGGGACCCCTTGCGGTACTGTTCGGTGACGCTGGTCAGTTCCTGCAATGGCTCTTGGATCCCCCGCGTTAGGAAATAACTGATCAGCAGCGTCAGGATCGCGATGGCGCCGACGATGATGCCCAACTGTATATTTAGGGAGCGATTCAGCGCCTCAGCATCTCGATAGAATTGATCGCCCCGATCCCTGGCGAAGCTGTCGATGACCGCGACGGCTGCCAGCGCTTTCTCCGCTTGCATGCCGCCCACGCCGGCCGGCATAACGCGGTCCGTCGCTTGGGCCACATCCCCCTCGCGCAGCAGACGG
>CAYXFH010000182.1:0-32594 GCA_964464245.1 uncultured bacterium | reverse complement strand
GCAAGGATGATAGCGCTCTTTGATCCAATCGAGGAAGAGGAGAAATTGGAACCGGTTGAAGCGAAGCAGTCACCGTTCAATGATGAGCAATTCAACCATTGCTGCTACACTGATGTGAGCCTGAATGGGTGAATCTACCCTTTGGAGGGATGGAAATGATTTGTCTCCAGTGCGGCCGCAACATCACACCGCAAGCCCGGTTCTGCCCCCAATGCGGCGCTCCACTACCGCTTCCGGATACAGCAGGGGGAATATCGCCCGCCTTGACTCCAGCGCCCCCACCATCAACAACGGTTTCATCGGCGACTCCGGCCAATGCGCCAGAAACGCTTACGACTCCGACGCTTGCCGCACCCATCGCACCTGCTCAACCAGCCGCACTCAAGACAATCGCCAATGCGCGGCCTCACCCGGCTTACGCGGGCGCCGATCTGCTTCAAATCCTGGCCGACCTCTTGGTGATCATCGCCTTCTTTCTCCCCTGGATCGGTACGGAGAGCGGGACCAGCCCACTGAATCTGATGATCAACGCCAAGATCGTCTGGTGGATGTGGTTGGTCCCTCTCGCCGCAGCCTTCGGTTCATTCGTTGATCTGTGGGTGACTCTGGCCCGCGCGCTAACCGGCAGACCGGCGCTCACCTGGCGTCAATGGAACTATTTCACAAGTGGCATCTTTCTGGCGGTAGTTGCCGTGGGATGGTGGATGGCGGTCGTGTACCTGCCGGTCTTCCCTTCCCCGCAAGGGTATCTGCGCTTGGCTTATCTGCTCTTGGCAGGTTCCTTCGTAGGAGTTGGCATCGGTCTGGTGTTGCTTTTCGTAGCTGCTGTGGCTCAGATCATCGCTGGGGCGCTGGCATACGCCTTGCCTTCCCGCCATTAGTCAAGCGCCGGCTCATCGCAACACGGTTTGCCGAACTCCCCGGGATTGTCAGAGTTATATCGGCAGAAAGACGCTTGCCGAAGACCGCCCTCTCAGTTACGTCGGGAGACCAGGCTGATGTAGTAGAGCAACTGCAGCACCGCCGTGACGGCGGCAGCCACGTAGGTTAAAGCGGCTGCGCTGAGTACCTGCCGGGCGCCGCCAGCCTCGGCCTCCGTCTGCAAGAGGTTGGCTTGGCGCAATAATCGCAACCCCCGCCGGCTGGCATCGATCTCCACTGGCAAGGTGAGAAGTATAAAGATCACCATCAGGCCAAAGAAAGCGATTCCGACCCAGATCAACCCGGTCATGTTAAGCCAAAAACCCACCAGAATCGCAATGTAGGAAACCATCGGGCTGAACTGCAACGCCGGCAGCAAAATATTCCGCATGACAATCCAAGGGGAACGAGCTTGATGTTGCTCGACATGTCCCAACTCGTGAGCGGTGATAGCCATGGCCGCAACGGTGGGCTGGTTGGCGACTGCTTCAGAGAGGCGCACGACGTTGCCACGGGGGTCAAAGTGGTCACTGAGGGTTCCGGGTGTGCGCTCCAAAGGGACCGGCTTGAGGGAGGTTCGCTGAAAGAGAGCTTGCCCTACCTGGATACCGGTGAGCCCTTGGCTATTGCGGGCATTACTCCACTTGGAGACGGTCGCCTTCAGGTAGAGCTGCACCCCAAGCGAAAGGACAATGGTCGGGATGAGCACATACCACAAATAAGTTGTGTCAAAAAAGAACATGGTCTTGACTCCTCTATCATCTTTCTTGAAACCGGATTTCCCTTATGCGCCTTGGAACCCAGCATCAGGCAGTCGAACCCCGGCCAATAAAGTCTTGGGGAAAGCTGTCTTCAGGTCTGAAGTATAGCAGGAGCGGCTCCTTCAACGGCAACGCTCGCCCCTTGTCGTATCTCCTCATTTCCGCACAGGAGGGGGATTTCTCGCTTAAAACCGCCCGTTCACCAGAGAATACGCTTTATCGGAGAAAATGTGACCAAAGGATGCTCCTGGTGACTGTCTCGTTATGGAAGGGAAGAGCGCTGATTGTTTAAGAAGGGATGCCGGAAGCGGCGGGCGCAATCGGCCCGCCGCTTCAGTTGATAACACCTATGGGGTTTACAACTCGGAGTAAAGCCCGAAAGGCATCTCCCCGAAAGCCAGATAAATGGGCTTGAAGCTGGAGTATTCGTCCAGAGCCATCTTGTGCATCTCGCGACCAAAACCAGAGCGCTTGCAACCGCCAAAGGGAACATTTGCCGGGACTTGGTCTTAGGTATTGACCCAGACTTTCCCGGTGCGGATGGCTTTGGCTACTCGCAGCGCTTTGCTGATGTTCTACGTCCAGACTCCTGAGGCTAGGCCGCACTCGTTGTCATTGGCCATCGTCACAGCCTCTTCTTCAGTCTCGAACTTGATCACGCAGAGTACCGGCCCGAAGATCTCCTCTTCGGCGATGCGCATCGAATTGGTCACATCCACGAAGACGGTCGGTTCGAGATAGTTCCCCTTATCCAGGGGTTCCGTCAAAATGCGGTGGCCGCCCACTTTCAAGGTAGCGCCTTCTTGTTTGCCCAGCTCAATGTAGAAGGAGACCTTCCAAGGGACTCCAAGAAACCAGGATCTCTGTGATTGATGCCGGGTGAATCCTCTCGTTATACTTGGAGAGCATCGATAAGAACAATCCCTTCACAAAAGGAGAGGTGAAAACAGATGAACGGACACACTGGAATCGGCCAGCGGTTGAAAGCGCTGCGAGCCGTTGCCGGACTATCCTTGCAGGAGATGGCTCAGCATACCGGGCTCTCAGTCCCATACCTATCTCGGGTGGAGAATGAAAAAGCCAACATCAGCATCATCAACCTTCGCCAGATCGCCAACGCGCTGGAAGTGCCATTGGCCTCTCTCTTTCTCGACGAGGTAGAGGCTTCCATTCAACTCTCCCGCAAGGAAGAGCGACGGGCCATGATCCTGAACGTCTGCGAAGGCAAGAAGTGCACCGAAGAGTGGCTCCTGACCGACCCCAAATCGAAGCTGGAGCCTGCCCTGATCCGTCTTCCGGTGGGGACCAACGGAGGTAAGCCTTTCGGCCATGAGGGGTGGGAATTCATTTGGATTCTGAAGGGTGCGGTTCACTACACCGTAGGAGGTTCCGAGTTCGACCTGCATGAAGGGGACACGCTCTACTATCAAGCGATCCTCCCCCATTATTTCCGCAATGACGGCAAAAAGATGGCTGAGTTCCTGGTGGTGGCCACTCCCTGGAGCTTCTAACGGAACAGTCCCTCTCCCTGCTTCTGCGGGTGTGCACGAGATGAGTGGATGGAAGCAGAAAGGCAAGATGCATTGTCGTAGGGCATTGTTAAGTGGTGCCGAGGGGCGGAGTTGAACCGCCGACACCTTGATTTTCAGTCAAGTGCTCTACCAGCTGAGCTACCTCGGCATGAGAAGGAATTGTAAAGGGTCATCACTGAACCGTCAACGAGAGGGCAGAAGGCGGCAGTTCATCGGAATCGGTCATCTTTTACAATGCGAAATAGCCAAGTGTCAGTAGTCGGACGAGAATCCGGCTTTTCTCAAGGAAAAGCCGGTGGATGGTTAAACCAGGTGGCGGGGTCGACGGGAATCGAACCCGCGGTCTCCAGCGTGACAGGCTGGCATGTTAACCGCTACACCACGACCCCGCGCCGTGTCTATTTTAGCAGATGGATCGAGGGGGCGCAAACAAGTTCGTTTCGCGAACACGGCTGAATCCTGCAGGAATGATGAGCCTTATCCTTTACTCTTCGATATCCGTGATGATCAAGCGGCGCATCGAGGAGCAGCTCGGGACTCAGTAGAGACCTTCTCCGATCCAGCTTCATAGCAGCGGAGATCCGGGTGCGTTAAGAGGTAAGGCCAAGCCTTCCATGAGCCCTTCCAAGGGAACCTAAAATCGACAACGAGCCACTGATCAAGGTTCATTTGAAGTCGATGAAAAAGAAAGGACCGCCCTTTCGGGCGGTCCTTTGATCATCCGTTGAGCGAGGCGCTCCTTACTTTCCGCCCATCATCCGGTAGAGGTAGACGGCCGTCTCGGCGCGGTAGGCGGAGGTATTGAAGTAGTAGGTGTAGGTGCCTGGGACCGGGCCGGGCCAGGTGATCTGGTGCGGGTCGTCCGGAACCATCAGGATGGCGTACTGGATCGCCGTGCCAACATACTGGTAGTACCAGCAGGTGTCGGCGGTGAAGGGACGAAGATCATAGTTGGGGTTGCCGGTGGCCGGCTCTTCGGCGATATAGATCTGTGAGGCGCTGATCGGATTGACCAGAGGCCAGCCCTTGGCGCGGGTGATAATGGCAAAAATCTGGGCTTCCGTAACCGAGTCGCTGGGGCGGAAAGTTCCGTCCGGGAAGCCGGTGACCAATCCCTTATCCACTGCCACCTGGATGTAAGGCCAAGCCCAGGCGTTATCGGGAGAGAGGTCGGGGAAAGGCGGGCGAGAGACGCTGGCTGGGATCGTATAGCCCATCGAAAGGTCGATCATCTTGCAGAACTCAGCGCGTGTCACCGGCAGTTCGGGCTTGAAGGAGCCATCTGGATACCCCTTGATGACGCCGGCCTTAACCATGGCCATGATCTCATCGTAAGCCCAGTAGAAATTGGGCACATCGGGGAAATTAATGACTGGCGGAGGCGGGGTAGAGCTGATATAAACCCCGGCTGAACTGGTGTATTGGCTGCCACCGACAGTGAAGACGGCAGCGTTGGTGAGGGTTTTGCCCGCGGTCACACCAGAAGCGACAGTGCTGCTCATGATCACTTGGGCGATCTGTTGGGCAGCCAAATAGCCGAAGTTCCAAGTGTAAACATTACCGCTCTGGCTGGCCGGCAAGGGGTTGAAGGAGAGATTGATCAAGTTGGGATCCACCGTGTAGACCAGTTGGCCGTTGACAGCGGAGCCGGAGGAGACGTTCTGGGCGAAAACGGTGAAAGTCACCTTTCCGCCGGCCGCCACGTTGGCCGGATCCACCTTCTGGGAGAGGGTAATCTGGGGGGCGGAGACGGTCACGGCAGGAGACTGGGCGCTGGTGTTGATCGGGAAATAGCCTGGGCTGGTGCGGCCTTGGAAGTTCACCGAGTTGATGATGGCAGTGCCCGCCGGTACGTTAGCGCCCACCTGTAGATCGAGGGTCATCTGCAGCGACTGGTTGGGGTAGATATTGCCGGTGAACCACTGCACCGTATTGCCGTTGAGGGTCCCCCCGCCGCTGGCGGCGACGAACCCCACGTTGGAGGGCAGAACCACCTGGAAGAAGGCCTGGGTGATCAACGGGCTGTTGCCGCTGTTGAAGTTGATGGTGTGGCGGAAGGCGCCACCCGGCCCGACCGAAGTGGGGTTGACTCCCATGGTCATGGTGAATGCCGGCGGCGCCGGTGCGTTCTTCACTGTCACCGCCAGGGCGGCATCCTGGTTCTGCGGAAGACCCGCGGCGTAGACCACGGCCGTGTTGTTGATCACGTAGCCATCCGGAGCGTTCGCAGCGACCTGTACCGCCAGACTGATGTTGTAGGTTTGTCCGGGGTAGAGGGGATCGCGCAATGTCCAGGTGAGGGTGTTTCCCTGAATGGAGGGGCCGCCGATCTGCCCCACCTGGGGAGCGAGGTAGCCGTCCAGGGTGTCCACCACACGGATGCTGGAAGCGGCTTGATCGTTGGGGTTGGTGATGGTGATGCTGTAGTTGTAGCTATTCCCGGCGTTAACCTGGCTGCGGTCGGCGTTCTTGAGGATGGTGAGGGGACCTTGCTGGCCGCCGGCAACCGTCAAACTGACGTAGTTCTCCGGGTTCAGGGCCATCCCGTCCGGCTGCATAAGTGTGAAACGGGCGGTAACGGCGATGGTGGAGTTCGGCTGCGGGTTCACCACGCGGAAGTGGGCGTAGCCGGAGAGCTCGGCGCCGGCCGGCATCTCCATGTCCGGCCAAACGACATGCACCTGGCCAGCGCCAGTATCGATGCGCAGTCCTGGGCTGACGTCGACGATGGCGAGAGGCTCCCCAGGTCCCACGTTGGGATTGGGGATGAACTGCAACGACCGGCTAAGCGTTTGGACATCGGTGGTGAAGGAGAAATCAAATCGAACAATTGTTCCTTGGGTGACCTGATCAGGGGAGGCCGTCAGATAGTTCCATACCCCGCCCGGGTTGATTAAACCGACCGCTGCTGCGGGCCGTATCAGCGGCATTGCCAGTAGAGAGCAGAGGAAGAGACCGGCCAATAGCGCGACCCCCGCCTTCCTGCAGAGATCCATCCAGCGTTTCTTCATTCTCTTGTACACCTCCAAGTTTATTTTTTTGCTTTCTTACTGTCTTACTATAACCCATCGCGGGTCTTCCAGACTAGTCTTTTTCACCATATTTTCTCCATTTGGCGAGAAATGAGCGAAGATCCAGGGGATTAAACCTATTTGTCGCACTGCGGTGCGGCGTTCCCAGCCTGTCAGAATAATAGAAGGCGCAGCAGGCCGTTCACTAAAGGTCCCAGGATGCGCCCCAGCAAGCCGGTATAGAGCAGCACAAAGAGCAGCATAGTGCCGATCCAGGCGGCCTGGGGGCCGAAGAAGATCATCTCCAGGCGAGGCGGAAGGAGGGCGGCCAGCACCTTGGAGCCGTCCAGAGGCGGAATTGGGATTAGGTTGAAGATAGCCAGCACCAGGTTGATGTTCACCAGGAAGAAGAGGAACAGTTCCAGCCCTGCTCTGAGGTTCGAATCAGGCAGCAGACCACAGAGACGGAAGAGCAAACCGGCCAGCAACGCCAGGGAGAGATTGGCCAGGATGCCGGCGACGCTCACCAAAATGGTGTCTCGCCGCGGGTGGCGCAAGCGGTAGAAGTTCACCGGCACCGGCTTGGCCCAGCCGATAATGAATCCGCTCCCAGTGACGATTAGCACCAGGGGCAAGAGGATGGTCCCCACCAGATCGATGTGCGGCAGTGGATTGAGGGTGATTCGGCCTGCCATCCGGGCTGTGGGATCGCCACAGCGCTCGGCTACCCAGCCGTGGGCCACTTCGTGCAGGATGATGCTGAAAACCAGGCTGATGATGGAGAGGATGAAGACCAACGGGTTGGAGGCAAAGCTACCCATCGATCCCCACCTTGCCGAGGAAGAGAGGGCTGGGGGCGACTCGCTCAGGGGAAAGGGAGAAGGCTCCTTGAAGGAATTGCAGCGCCCTTTCCAACCCTTCTGGTTGGTTGGAGTAGAGGGTCGCCAACCGCTCACCGCGACGCACTTCCTCGCCCACCTTACGGGCTAGAAGAAGGCCGGCCCCGGGATCCACGACGTCTCCCTTCTTCTGCCGGCCGGCGCCCAGGAGCATGGCTGCGTGACCCACCTGGAGAGCGTCGACTTCGGCCAGGAAACCATCTCCGGGCGCCTCCAGAACAGCCTCCAGGCGAGCTATCGGCAAGCGACCAGGGTCGTCCGCCACCCGCGCGTCACCCCCTTGGGCTTCGATCATCCAGGCAAAACGCTGCAAGGCGGCGCCGCTACGCAAGGCGGTATCCACTTGATCTTCGGCCTCTGCTAGGGTCGTAACCGACCCGGCCAAGCGCAGCAACTCGACGGTCAGGTGACGCACCGCTCGTACGAAATCCGGTGGTCCGTCCCCTTTTAGGGTTTGAATCGCCTCCACCACCTCCACGCTGTTTCCTACTGCCCAGCCCAACGGCTCCTCCATCGGCGAGATCACGCAGCCCACCTTCCGCCCCATCTCCCTCCCCAGGTGAACCATGATGTTGGCCAATTCGACGGCTTGCGGCAGATCGCGCATGAAGGCGCCCCAGCCGCACTTTACGTCGATGAGGATGTGCTGGGCGCCGGAGGCAATCTTCTTGCTCATCACCGAGCTAGCGATCAGGGGTAGGCTGTCCACTGTGCCTGTGACGTCTCGCAGGGCGTAGATCTTGCCGTCGGCCGGGGTCAGATCGGGGGTCTGGGAGATAATGGCGCAGCCGATGGTCCTCACCTGAGCCAGCAGTTGCTCCACGTTCAAGTCGGTGCGGAAACCAGGGATCGACTCCAGCTTGTCGATGGTCCCCCCGGTGTGGCCCAGCCCCCGGCCGGACATCTTGGCCAGATAGAGGCCGCAGGCCGCCGCCAGCGGCACTACCACCAGGGAAACCTTGTCCCCGACTCCGCCCGTGCTGTGCTTGTCAGCGGTCGGACCGGGCAGTGAGGAGAGATCCAGGATCCGCCCCGAGTCGATCATGCTGCGGGTCAAGGCTTGGGTCTCGGTCTCCTCCATTCCTTGAAAATAGACCGCCATCAGGAAGCTGGCCATCTGATAGTCAGGAATCTCACCCGAAGTGAAACCGTTTACCAAGCAGGCGATTTCTTCGGGAAGGAGAACCTGTCCGTTGCGTTTCTTGAGGATCAAGTCGACCGTTCTCATGATGACCTCTTCTCGCACTGCCTCCCCCAGCTCAACCCACCAGGGGAAGCTGGCAGTGCGGTCTTTTCTCTGTCATAGCCTAACACAGAACACGCTGCCGCGGGCTGTCAACACGCTGCCGCGGGCTAGGAACCTAGCCTCTCCCAAAGCGAAGCTCATCCGATGGGGACAGATTTCCGGATTGACCGGAGGTCAAATCTGTCCCCATCGGATGCCTTTCCTAAGAGAGGGCCGGGTGATCCGAGTACCCTTGCGATCAAAGACTTGCCAGTAGTTCGCGCAACTCCTCAGTTTGGAAAAAGAAGAAGGGGTAACCACGGAAGGAAAGTACGTCGCGGATCGCCTCAGCGCCGGCCATTCGCTTCTCCAACGCGGTGATCTGTCCCCGCAGCGGCCAGCGCAGCTCTTCGTTGGCAGCTTGCAGCGCCCGGTAGCCGGTCTTGTCCAACTTGCCCGAAGCCATCACAGCTCCTTTCCGGGCAATTACCTCTCTTCGGGCGGCTCGCTGTGAATTGGCCAGATAACGCTCCGGACGTTGCTCCAGATCGCGCAGCAAACGCTTGAGGGATCCGGCCGATGGTTCTTCACCAGGCAGGAAGAGGGTCATCGTCGCTGAGGCGAATGCCGGGGGGGTGGCAAGGAAAAAACGCTGGATGACCTCGTCGGTGACCTCCTCGTAGTCCGCCCCACCAGCCCCGTGCAAGAAGAGGTCAGCCAGGCAAAGGCGCATGAAAAGGGTCAAGCTTACCGCTCGGGGACGTATTGCGGCGACCGCCCGCGCTTCCTCGATCGTCCCCACTGGTCGATCCTGGGTCCATAGTTGCCCCTCTTTGAGGAAAAGGGGGGAGCGTCTTCCCTCCATCTCCCACCAGAAGGGCAACTCGACCCGCTCTGATTCGATCTCCAAGTCGGGGAAGGGGACTGCCGTGGAGCGGGCCCGATGCCGAACTCGCCACCGGGCCAGCGCTGTGTTGAGGGTCTCAGCAAAAGGGATGGCTCGTTCCGCCAGCAGCAGGAAGAAGCGGCTGAAACTGGGAGTCCGGGTGATAGCCGAGAGGTGAATTTCCGGGTAGCCGGGTGTTCCCTCCCAGAAACGCCGAAGCGCTACCGAGAAGGCCGGGAAGCTGCCATCTGGCGGAATGAACGAGCTAACGCGGTGAAAAGCTAGGCGAGCGCGAGCCCCGGCCGGACAAGCCAAAGCCTCCTCAATCGCTTTGCAGAAGCGGCGCCAGGCCTCGGTAGAGGGCGCCAGCCGACTCTCGTAGGTGGCGCCGCCTTCTGTGGCCAGCTCTACCCGCCGCCGCAACAAGTCGCCACGGCAGAGTAAGGGAACCTCTACGGCCGGCTCGTCGGCCAGGTCGGAGTCCACGGCGAAGGCTGCACTTTCCAGTCCCCAACGTTCGCGCAGCAAGTCCAACAGGAGAAAACGCATCCATACACCGGGGTGGACGAATTCCGGCTGGTGGCCGGTCATCACCAATGGCTGGGAGGGGGAGATGCCGGTCAGATCGGTAAACTCCCGGCGGGCCTGCGGCCGCAGATCCTCCAACAGCGGGGCGGGGGAGAGACGCCGGTTCGCCTCCACCAGGTGTGGCCAAAACTCCATGGCCGGGTTCAGCCGCGTCTCCCGGTTGCCCGGGGGGATATTCACAAGAGCGCCTCCAGGTCGCGTAAACCAATCTCCTCGCGGCTAGCGAAGGGCTCACCGAACTGAAAGCGGCCACGGTTCCCCCACCACATCGCCATCGCTTTAATCTGGTCGAAGACTGCCAAGTTGCTCCGTTCGGAGTTGAACTGAGTGCGGTAAACTCGCAGGGCTTCAAGTTTCTGCTCTATATAGGGGGAGATATCGTGGATGTAGTCAGGCTGGAAGACGGCGCGAAAGTGGTTGGAGAAGAAACAAAAGATGCGCGGTGGATAGATGGGTTCACCCTCCCAGTCGGTCTTGGTCAACTTGGCGTAGAAGCGGCCAGCTTCAGCCAATTGATTGGCGGCCACGTGGTCAGGGTGGGCGTCGCTCCAGTAGTGCATGAAGAGAGCATCCGGGCGGAAGCGACGGATCACCTCGGCCACCTTGACGCGAGCCTCCACTGTGTCGCGCAGGTAGCGATTGGGCAGGTCCAGGGTCCAGCGCTGGTCCACACCCAACAGGCGAGCTGCCTCTCGGCTCTCGGCCAAGCGGGCTTCTACCGTGCCCATTGGCGTGGGCTCCCCGTTGGTCAGGTCACAGATGGCGACCGTGTGCCCCGCTGACTTGAGGGCCAGAATGGTCCCCCCCATGCCGATCTCGACATCATCGGGGTGTGCCCCGATGGCTAGGATTTTTGCCATTTTTTGGCCTCCTCTTCAATGACGCGCAGGTAGTAACGGCGGCGGATCTCCGGGGTATTGAGGGGACCCGGGAAACGTCGGTCGAAGTTTTTATAGATCAGCGAGACGGGAATCTCCTTGATCCGCAGGCCAGCCCGGGCGGCTTGCATCCAAAACTGCACCGGGAAGGCATAGCCCGGCTCGTCCATCTGCAAGCGATTCAAGGCGGCTAAGCGATAAGCTTTGAAGCCGCAGAAGGAATCGGTCAGGGAGAGGCCGGTGAGAGAACGAAGCAACTCGGTGATCTCCTGATTGATCTGGTACCGGCCGGGCGGGGGGATCTCTTCGCTCGGCTCTAGGTAGCGGCTGCCGGAGACCACATCGCAGTTGGACAGCTCAGCCAAAAACCGGGGGATCAGGTGCGGCTCGTGCTGCTCGTCGCAATCCAAGGTGACGCACGCTTGGTAGTGGTGCGTAACAGCGTAGGCGAAACCATCTATCAGCGTTTGCCCATAGCCCTCGTTATTGCAATGACGCAGTACGGCCACCGGGAATCCAGCCAGCAACTGAAGGCTCTGGTCCTGCGAGCCGTCATCGACTACCAGCACGTCTGCCTCCCCCCGCCAGCGCAGTACTTCGGCCACCGCCCCGGGGAGCGTCTTCGCTTCGTTGTAACAGGGCATCAAGATCAGGTCGCTCACGCCAATAAATCCTCGATCATCTCTCGCTCTGCATTGATGGTAGTGCGAGGGCCATGACCAGGGCAAACGACCGTCTCTCCTGGCAGCTTCAAGAGCCGGGAGAGGCTCTCCTGGAGGCGGCGGAAGGAGCCGCCGGGCAAGTCGGTTCGACCAACTCCCCCTCGGAAGAGAAGGTCGCCGGCGAAGAGTATTCCCCCGCCGGTGCAGTCTTTACAGAGGAAAGCCAAATGCCCGGGAGTGTGGCCGGGGAGATGAAGCAAGGAGAAATACCTCCCCCCGGCTTCCAACTCTTGCGGCGCCTCCAGCGGTATGCCGGTGAGCTCTGGGAAATCCTCGCCAAGGAAAGAGAGAAACCGCCGGTCAACTCCGGTGATCATCTCCTCATCCTGCCGTGGGAAAAACCAGCGCAAGCCAGGCCTGCGCAGCTGAAGGCTGCACAAGCCAGCCCAGTGGTCGGCGTGGCCATGCGTCAAGTACACTGTCACATCCTTCTCATGCGGCAAGAGAGTCGCCAGGCGGCTCCCCTCCCCGCCTGGATCGATCAACCAATAGGCTTCTCCTAGTTCTAACAAGTAAGCGTTGGTTTGCAGCGGGCCAACCGTGATCCGCTTCACCCAGTCGGGCAAGGTCAGCACCCTCGGTCACCGCAAACCGTTTGTTGGCGGACCTGCTGGTAGAGATCCCGGCCAGCCAGGTCGATGGCCACGATTGCTGGGAAATCGACCACCTGTAAGCGATATATAGCCTCTGGTCCCAATTCCGGGTAGGCTACCAGCTCAACAGCGATGATCGTTTGAGCCAACAGAGCGCCTGCGCCGCCTGTCGCTGCCAGGTAGATGGCGCGATATTGAACCATTGCTTGCTGTATAACCAGGGATCGCGGACCTTTGCCGATGGTTGCCCTCACGCCGGTCGCCAATAAACATGGGGTGTAGGGATCCATGCGACCTGCCGTAGTGGGGCCGGCCGAGCCGATGACCCTCCCTGGCGGGGCCGGCGAAGGGCCGCAGTAGTACAGCACCGACCCTTCCAAGGGAAAAGGCGGGGAGAGTCCTTGGTTTAACAGGGCAACCAGTCGTTGGTGAGCAGTGTCGCGGGCAGTATAGAGACACCCTGTTAGGAGCACCCGGTCTCCGGCTTGCAAGGGCAGCAAATCAATTTCCGCGAGGGGAGTGCGTAAAGAGAACACTATCACAGAGACACGCTTCGGCGTCGGTGGGAGTGACAGTTTAGGTTCACGGCCACCGGCAAAGAGGCGATGTGGCAGGGAGCCACTTCAATGGCTACCGAAAGGGCAGTGGTGTGTCCTCCCAAGCCCATTGGCCCGATGCCGAGGTCGTTGACCGCCGTTCGCAATTCGCCCTCCCAGGACGCCACCTGGGGATCCAGATGCGATCGGCCGAGGGGGCGGAGCAAGGCCTTCTTGGCCAACAAAGCGCAGCTCTCAAAGGAGCCTCCCACCCCCACACCCAGCACTAGGGGGGGACAGGCGCTCGGACCGAGGCGGCAGACTTGCTCCAGGATGAAGCGGCGCACCCCCTCCCAACCGCTGGCGGCGGTCAACATGGAGAGGGCGCTGGCATTCTCTGCTCCCCCGCCCTTGGGAAGGAGGGTCAACCTCAAGGAATCGCCTGGGACTACTTCCACATGCAGCACGGCCGGCGTATTGTCGCCACTATTGGCCCGCCGCAGTGGGTCTAGGGAGACCGAATTGCGCAGGTATCCCCGACGATAGCCCTGACGCACCCCTTCATTAATAGCCTGGCACAGATCGCCTCCAACCAGGGAAACATCTTGCCCTAACTCTAGGAAGAGGATGGCCAATCCCGTGTCTTGACAGGCCGGCAACCGGCAGTCCCGCGCTCGCCGGTCGTTGGCCAGGATCTCCTCCAGGATGTAACGGCCACGCAGTGATGTTTCCTCAACCAGCGCCCGCTCCAAGGCTTGCAGAGTATCGTCCGGGAGGACAACGTTGGCCTCCAGACAGAGATCCTGTACAGCATCCCGTAGTAGTGAAACAGCGACTTCCCGCACCGTTTACTCCGCTGGGGACAGCGGGACGAGCCCTTCCCGCGCCAAGACCTCCGTTTCCCTTCTCGCCCGACGAATGATTCGCTGGGCTTGCCCCCGAAGCTCCTCCTCGCTTAGCTGAAGGCGGGGTAGGCCCTGTTCGACGGCCTTCATCCCGACCGCTACGGTTTCTTCGACGAAAACTGTCCAGTCATCCATGGTAGGGATCAAGCGGTCCTCGCGCAGTCCACTTCGTTCGGCCGAGGCAGCCAAATCTTCTGCCGCGGCGATGCACATCTCATCGGAAATGGCGCGGGACCGCACATCCAGTGCGCCGCGAAAGATACCGGGGAAACCCAACGAGTTGTTCACTTGGTTGGGGAAGTCGGAGCGGCCGGTGGCTACGATCCGGGCGCCACCCTCGTGTGCATCCCAGGGCCAGATCTCAGGGATCGGGTTGGCGCAAGTGAAAAGGATCGGATCCATGCTCATACGGCCGATCCAAGCCGGGGCGATGGTATCGGGGCCGGGTTTGGAGTAGGCGATCACGACATCGACGCCACGCATCGCATCTCCGATGCCGCCGTGAAGTCGCTCCGGGTTGGTCCCTTGCAGGCTGGTGAAAAGAGTCGGGTTTTCACCCTCCAGCTCGCTCATCCAGGATCCCAGAATGCCGTGCTCGTCCACCAACACGACTTGCTCCGGCTTCAAGCCGGCCGCCCGCAAGACGCGGTAGGTTGCCAAACCTGCGGCGCCGGCGCCGACCATGACCAGGCGGATCTCCCCCAGCGGCTTGCCGACGATCTTCAAGGCGTTGATTAGCCCAGCCAGGGTGACGGCAGCGGCGCCTTGCTGGTCGTCGTGCCAGATCGGGATGCGCATCTCCTGCCGCAATTGGTCGAGGATACCGAAGCGCTTGGGCTGGGCGATATCCTCCAGGTTGACGCCTCCTAGGGCCGGCTGCAAAGCTTTCACGATGTCTATGAAGCGGGCGGGGTCTTTGGCGTCCAGGGTCAGCGGGAAAGCGTCCACGCCGCCCAGGTATTTGAAAAGGAGAGCCTTCCCTTCCATCGCCAGCAAGCCCGCCTCGGGACCGATATCGCCCAAGCCGAGAATCCGGGTGCAGTCCGAGATCACTGCCACTGTGTTCCATTTGTTGGTGTATTCATAGACCAGATCGGGGTCTTTCTGGATCGCCTTGCAAGGGGCAGCCACGCCGGGGGTATACCAGATGGCGAAGTCCTCACCGAGCGGATACAGCGCTTCGGCGCCACTTCGATCTTGCCTCGATAAAAGAGGTGAAGGCGCATAGCCTCTTCGAATGGCTTGTTGACTTTGGCCAGCAGTTCTTTCTTGTCCACGATTGGTTTTTCCTCTCCTGGATGGTATCACCCTGCCGGGGGCTATCTAGCTGCCGGGGGCTATCTAGCTGCCGGGGGCTGTCTAGCTGCCGGGGGCTATCTAGCTGCCGAGGGCTGTCTAGCTGCCGGGGGCTGGTTTCTTTAGGGAGCGCCGAGAACCAAGTTCCAGGGAATCCGCCAGACGGTCCCCTGCCCGTCTTCACTCGATCCGCCGGCCACGAAAAGCGCTTGTCCTGAAACGAAGACACACTTCGGGTCGCGGAAATTGGCGCCGGGCAGCTGCTCGCGTCCGACCTTGTACTGCAAATTCAGCTCGGCATCGTAGACCAGGACTTTGTCCAAAGACATCTCCGGCGCCAACACCTGTTGCTGATTGGCGGTTAGGCCGAGGTCCGCCGGCCCGTCGTAGATGCCGATCGAAGTGGCCTCGCTTCCCGCACGGGCAATCACTAGTCCATTTGGGTCCAGTTTGACTACCTGGTGAGCGTCCTTCAAGCTGACGTAAAGATTGCCGGCATCGTCCACGGCCAGACCGTTGGGTTTCTCCAGCACCGGCTTCCCTTCCGCCAAGCCACCGTACTCGCCGGCGTAGCGGAAGTTGCGATCCAAATAAACGATCCGGTCGTTACCACGATCGGCGATGTAATAATAGGATCCATCAAAGGCGATGGCCCGCGGTGAAGAGAGGGAACCATTTTCACCCATGTCGATTTCCACCGTCTCCACAGCGCCATCCGGCACCGAGACTGCAAAGATCTTGCCCGCCGCATCCAACACGAAAAGGACGGTGGGTCCCTCTACCAAATCGCAGGGAGCCTCGGCTTCCTTCAGCGAACCATCGAAGGATTCCACCGGCTTGCCATTGCTTGTGTAGGCCAAGACCTTTTTCTGGCCTTTATCCAGAACGTAAAAAATATCCTCCACTTGGAGCAAAGCGTAGGGATCCTGCAGGCCGGAAATGAAGATGTAGCGAGCGCTTAGGGATTCACTGGAAGCCTCGCTGGAGGAGCTTGGCGAGGCGGGCGTCTCCGGTGGGGAACCTCGCCGCTGCAGCAGGATGAAGGTGATGGCGAAGCCTACAACCAAGACTGCCAGCAATCCCAGGACGATCTTCCACCAGTTGCTGTTGCCATGCCGAACAGGCTGGATGTCCAGCACCAGAGCGGTCATGTTCTCGCGGCTCCCGGCCCGCACCGCCAAGGAGAGCAGCCGATCACCGGCCGCTTGTGGGGAAAGGCTCCAGTGCAAAACCTCAGCCAGGTCGCGGTAGCGGACCCGCTCTACCAAGCCGTCCGTGGCAAGAAGCAAACTGTCCCCCTCACGCAGGCGAACTTCGAAGACATCAGTGCGAAAACCCTCTTCGCCCAAGGCCGGTGAGAGCACTTCTTGCCCCTGGACCAAGGGGGCGGTGTGGCTCAATTCGCGAAGTTCATCGTCGCGCAGGAGAAAGATCGAGCAACTCCCCGCCGAGGTGTAGATCAGATGAGTGCCGATCAACAGGACGCAAGCCAGTGAGACACGGATGTTTCGCCAATTCTCGTGACGGGCCAACTCCTGCAAGCGGCGGTGGGCCTCCTCGATCCCCTCCTGGAGGATCCGTAGGAGTGACCCCTCTTCATGCCCCAGGATGGGCTCCATCTTCTGGGCGATAGTGGTCAGCGCTAGGCGGGAGGCGGCGTCACCATGAGCGTCCGGACTATCGGCGTCGGCCACCGCGTAGAGCCCCTCCAAGAGAAGTGGGTTCTTCGGCGAGATGCGGTTCTCGAAGATGTAGAAGGCATCCTCGTTGACCTTTTGCTGGCCGGGATCGGTGCTGGCTCCGACAAGGACCGGGAAAGGCTTGCTCACCTACCCCTTCCAGTCTCGCAAATAGCGGAAATCCCACCCCACGGTGCGGCTGGAAAGTTTGCATACGGGAGGAAGCCGCCGCTTGAACTGGGACTGGCGGATCCGATTAGTGATCGCTCCAACGGTGGCCGGGGGGAAACCGGCCCGCACAATCTCCGCTTCGGTCAGACGCTCCTCGACAAAGAGGAAGAGGATCTGGTCGGCAAGCTCGTAGGTGAAGCCCAGCTCGCCCTCGTCGGTCTGGCCGGACCAAAGGTCAGCGGTCGGCGCCTTCTCCAGCACTTCCGCCGGCAATTGCAGCTCCCGCCCCATCTGACGAACCTGGGTTTTGTAGAGGTCGCCGATGGGAAAAGAGGAAGCGGCCAGATCCCCAAACCAGGTGCCGTAACCCAGCAGCAATTCGGACTTGTTACTGGCGCCTACCACCAAAGCTTGATGGGCCATGGCCTGGTCGAAGAGGATCGCCATCCGCTCACGGGCCATCTTGTTGCCCCGCCGTAGCGCGTCGGCCTCGCCGACTTGTTCGAAGTAAGCCTCCACTTGGGCGGTAATCTCGATCCGACGCAGGGTCAAACCGAGTTGTTGGCATACTCGCTCGGCATCCTTCTGGCTGGCTGGGCTCGAGCTTCGGAAAGGAAGGAAATAAGGCAGGATCGCCGCCTTGCCCAGGGCAGCCACGACTAGTGCGGCCAGGAGAGCGGAGTCCAATCCCCCGGAGAGTCCCAGAACATAGCGGCGGAAGCCGGCCTTCTTGGTCTCGGCACGGAGGAAACGGATGATGATGTCCTCAGCAAGACGAACCTGGATAATTAGGTCAACGGCTCGCACGTTCATGGGCGATCCTTTCCATCTCGCGCCGCACTAGACTGAGATCTTCCTCCCGGCCTAGCGGCACAACAGCATTGCGGCGTTCAGAGAGGAACTCATCTACCATTCCTACCACCAAATCCTCGACGAAGTAAGGGGCTGAGGCAACCGTTCGCCCAAAGGGATCCAGGATCACTGAGCCGCCGTAGTAGCAAAGCCCTTCTTCGAAACCGACACGGTGGGCGAAGAAGACAAAGAGGTTGAGGTAAGTGGCGTATACATTGAAGAGGCTCTTCAATTGTGGGTCGGGGTCTGGGCTCTTGCCTCGCACTCCGCGAACCGGTGAAGCATTGACCAAAGCCAGGTAGCGGGCGCCGTCTTGAGCCAGGAGGTAAGCCGAGGAAAGGTGCCAGGCATCTCGGCAGATTAGCATTCCCATCCGGCCGAATTTGGTGTCGAAGGCTCGGATCGCATCGCCTCGGGCGAAATCACGGCCGTCCTGGAAGAGACCATGGGTGGGCAAATACACTTTACGGTGGATATGACAGATCTGTCCTCCCTCAAAGTACGCCGCGGCAATGGTTGGGAAGCCGTCGTGACGCTCCACGAAACTTGCCACGAAGGAGATCTCCTGGGAGATGCGCAACAGTGCCTGAATCGGCGGTGAGTCCAATTCGAGAGCCACCTCCCAGGCGGCGTCCTGCAGGTTGTAGCCAGTCAGGGAAAGCTCCGGGAAGATGAGCAGGTCGATCTTCTGGGCCTTTGCCAACTCCAGATATTGCAAGTGTTTTTGGAGGTTGACCCGCACGTCGCCAAGACGGCACTCGATCTGGGCCAGACCGACTTTGAAGGGCATCAGTAGATCTTTCCAGTTTCACGCCATCGCATCGTCAATACCAGCAGGAGGGGGCCACCCAGGCCGTAGCAGGCCACGGTCTGGCCGATCAGGATGCTGACCGTCAGGCCCCAGTAAGTGTAGTCAGAAACGAGGCCAAACTGCAAGAGATACCCGCTGACGCCGAAGCCGTTGGCGAGCACCGGGAAGAGGGGGGCTAGAAACACCGCCAAGGCGACCGCCCAACCGTGTAAGAGGTGCGGCCGAAGCAACCGCCCCACCAGAAAAGTGCCAAGAGCGGCAATCAGGGAGAGCAAGCTGCCGCACATCAAGTCGATCACCCCAAAGGGGGAGAAGAGATTGGCCAACGCCACCCCAAGCGCCACTCCCCAGACTGCTTCCGGGAAAAAAAAGGGGAGTATAGTGAGGACTTCCGCCACCCGCACTTGCACAGCCTGGAAGCTGACCCCGGCGAAAAGCAAGGTGAGGGCCAAATAGAGGGAGGCGATGATCGCCCCCCGAGTTAGGAAGGTAAGGGATTCCGCTCGCCGCGCAGGGTCCGGTCGCATACTTGCACCACCTCTCGCATGGCCTGCACCTCGTGCACTCGCACCAGATCGGCGCCTCCATCCACCGCCAAGGCCACTGCAGCAGCAGTGGCGAGAGTTCGTTGGGCGGGAGGGCGGTTGTTGGCCAACCCCAGGAAGGACTTCCGAGAGACCCCTACTAGGAGCGGTTGCCCGAGGCCGCGAAAAGCCCTCAGCTCGTGTAGCAGAATGTAATTCTGGGACGCCGATTTGCCAAAACCGAAGCCCGGATCGACGATCAGTTTCTCCCTGGGGACACCGTCTTCCAGAGCCCAAGACAGGCTCTCCTCCAGGTCTGCCATCACCTCCGGGAGGAAACGCCGGTAATCGGCCACGCTTCGGTTGTGCTGCAAGATCAGGCCGGCGCCATGCGCCCCGACCAGTTTGGCGATGCCGCGTCCGCGGCGCAGCCCCCATATATCGTTGATCAGATTAACCCCCAGCTCCAGGCCACGCCGAGCCACCTCCTCCTTGCAGGTGTCCAAGGAGACGGGCACTGCGGCATGGGGGAGGAACTCAGAGAGGAAATCACGCACCCGTCCCCACTCCTCCTCAGCTTCCACCGGCAAGTGCCCGGGGCGGCTGCTCTCCCCGCCCACGTCCAAGATGTCGGCTCCCTCTTTGACCATTGCTTCGGCTTTCGCCAAAGCCTCGTCCACACGTCCACCCAGCCCGTCGCCGGAGAAAGAGTCGGGGGTCAAATTAAGGATCCCCACTAGGAAAGTCCGCTCCCCCCAGGGAAAAGGGCGACCGCGAAAAGAAGCGCAAGGGGGAGTGCCTCCGCAGGATCCCACTAGCCGATCCAGCCGCGAGGCCAGGGCGGCCAACCCGAAAGGCTGTTGGCGCAGCTTCTCGGCTAGTTGGGCGAGCTGGGCTTGCGTCCCCATCAGGAGGGCGTCAGTGGGCTGGTTGTGCAGGCTCAGCACTTCCCAGGAGATGGCTGCCTCCCCACCGCGGGCCAGCATCTCCTGTTTCAAGATGTTGGCGGCGCGGGGATCCAAATCACAGATTTGAACAGCCAGGAAGCGCCCTTTGGCGGCCATGATCGGCCAGGAGGCTGGAGAAGCCTGCACCTCACGCAGGGCGTCTTCCAGCTCCCCCCGCGAGCGCAGCACTCGACAGACGGGGGGCAACATCTCAGGGCGTCGCCCGCCCAGAGGCGACCAGTGAAAAGAATTCGGCACGGGTGGCCGGGTTGGTGCGGAAGCCGCCCCGCAAGGCGGAAGTGGTGACGAAGCTTCCCGACTTCTTGACCCCCCGCATGACCATGCACAGGTGCTCGGCCTCCATCACCACCGCCACTCCCACCGGGTCAAGCCCCCGTTCCAGCACGTCGGCAATGAGCGAGGTTAAACGTTCCTGTATTTGCGGGCGGCGAGCCAGGATATCCACCGTGCGGGCGATCTTGGAAAGCCCGACGATCTTCCCCCGCGGGATATAGGCAACGTGGGCACGGCCGGAGAAGGGCAGCAGGTGATGTTCGCAGATCGAGTAGAAGGCGATGTCGCGCACCAAGATCATCTCCGAGTGCGGCTCCCTGAAACCGACGGTTAGCTGTCGCAGGGCTTGCTCTTCGCTTCCGGAAAAAATCTCGGCATACATCTGGGCGATCCGTTGAGGGGTACGGCGCAACCCCTCCCGTTCGGGGTCTTCGCCAATGGCCTCCAGGATCTCCCGCACGGCTCGCTGGATCCGTTCCCGGTCAATGAGCCGGGCTCCGCTGCCGGCGCTGTCACCCTTTGCTTCGCTCGAGGGTAGCTCCTCGAGCAAATCAATAGCCCGCGGCAGCTTGTGGACAACCCGCGGCAGCTTGTCCTCTCCCACTACGATTCCTCCTCCAGGAGGCGCCATTCCAGCACTTGTTCCCGTCCGAAAGAGGCTAACCGGAGGTAATGAGAGAATGTTTCCAGCACCGCGTCCAACGGCAGAAGCTCGATCACCTCGCTGGAAGCGATTACCGCGCCGAAGCGCTCGGCTTCCACCCGAACCAACTCAAAGGCCCGGTAGAGCGGAGTGGAACGGTAGTCCAAGAGGTTCATCGAGACCTGAGCTAGACCGCGAGAATCCATCCACATCCCCCGCGCCTGCAGATGAACCAGCCCCCCTGAACTCTCTCGCACAGCTCGGGCGATCCGCTTGGCCACCGCCAAGTCGGCCCCACGCAGATTGATATTGAAGGCTGCCAAAGGCTCTCGCGCTCCCACGGCAGCCGCTCCGGCGGTCGGGTGAAGGCGGGGCTCCCCCACGTCGGGGAAACGCTCGGCTCGTTGGATGTTCGCCTTCAGTCCTTCGTACTGACCGCGCCGCACATCCGGCAAACGGACCCGCTCGCAGCGACGGGCTGCTTTCCCGTACAGGTATACCGGCACCCCCAGCTCACCCCAAAGACGCTCCGCCATCCGTTCGGCGAGGCGCACGCACTCTTCCATGCTTACCCCAACGATCGGCACGAAGGGCACCACATCGACTGCTCCGATGCGTGGATGCTGTCCCCGGTGATGCTCCATGTCGATTCTCTCCACCGCCGTCCGGGCAGCGCGGAAAGCAGCCTCCAGCAGCGGCTCGGGAGCGCCCACGAAGGTGAAGACGGAACGGTTGTGGTCCGGATCGGCGGAATGATTGAGGAGGCGAACGCCAGGTACGCTCTTGACCGCCTTTACGAGAGCAGTCAATACGTCAGGTCGCCGCCCTTCAGAGAAGTTAGGGACGCACTCGACGAGCGGCCCTTGGTCAGCGATCACCTTACCCAGCCGCGGATTCCTCGGTGAGAAGCCGCTCCAGCTCTTCTCCTTCCAAGACCTCCCGCTGGATCAGGATATCAGCGATGCGCCGGAGCTTGACGCGGTTGGTGAGGACGATTTGCACCGCCGCCTCGTAGCAACCGGTAATCACTTTCCTGATTTCCTCATCGATCTCCAAGGCCACCGCCTCAGAGTAGTTGCGCTCGCGAGTCAGGTCGCGGCCGAGGAACACCATCTCCTCTTTATTTGAATAGGAGATCGGTCCAAGTTTATCGCTCATCCCCCACTCCGAGACCATCTGGCGGGCCAGCTCGGTGGCCTTCTGGAAGTCATTCTTGGCTCCGGTGGTGATCTCCCCTAGCATCTCCTCCTCAGCGGCGCGACCGCCCATCGAGAAAGCGATCATATTCAACAGCTCAGCTTTGGTTCGCACATGGCGGTCCTCGGTGGGCATCTGGATGGTGTAACCCAAAGCCATCCCGCGCGAGATGATGGAGATGCGCTGCACCGGATCCGCTCCGGGCAGGAGGCGGCCCACCAAAGCGTGGCCGGTCTCGTGCAGGGCGATGATTTCTTTCTCCTTTTCCGAGACAAGGCGGCTCTTCCTCTGGGGGCCGGCGATGGTTCGCTCGATGGCTTCGTTGATCTCCTGGTTGGTGATCTGGCTCTTGCCCAAGCGGCCGGCCAGCAGCGCGGCTTCGTTCATTACGTTCTCTAGGTCGGCCCCGGTGAAGCCGGGGGTTCGTTGGGCGATGGTCTTCATGTCATCCGGGTTCTCCAGCGGCTTGTTGCGGGCATGAATGCGGAGAATGGCTTCTCGTCCGGCCATGTCCGCTGCATCCACCACCACCCGCCGGTCGAAACGACCAGGGCGCAGCAAGGCCGGATCGAGGATGTCCGGACGGTTGGTAGCGGCGACGATGATGACCCCCACGTTGGCATCGAAACCATCCATCTCCACCAGCAGTTGATTGAGCGTCTGCTCTCGCTCGTCGTGCCCGCCTCCCAAGCCGGCTCCACGCAGGCGACCGACCGCGTCGATCTCGTCGATAAAGACGATGCAAGGGGCATATTTCTTGGCCTGAGAGAAGAGGTCGCGAACACGGGAAGCGCCTACGCCGACGAACATCTCCACGAACTCCGAGCCGGAGACGGAGAAGAAGGGCACCCCCGCTTCGCCGGCCAAGGCCCGTGCCAGTAAGGTCTTACCACAGCCCGGGGGTCCTACCAGGAGCACCCCCTTGGGGAGCTTGGCCCCCAGGGCTTGGAATTTCTTGGGATTCTTCAGGAACTCGATCTCCTCCTGTAGCTCCTCTTTCACTTCGTCGACTCCGGCCACATCGTTGAAAGTGACCCGCGGGCGGTCATCCAAGAAAAGGCGAGCTTTGCTCTTGCCGAAAGAAAAGGCTTGGTTGCCTCCCCCTTGCGACTGCCGGTACATGAAATACCAAAAACCAATCAGGAGGATAAGCGGCAGGCCATAGATAAGCACCATCTGCAGCCAGTTAGAGGGGGGTGGCAGGAAAGTATAG
This sequence comes from uncultured bacterium, assembly GCA_964464245.1. GTDB lineage: Bacteria > Caldisericota > JANLFM01 > JANLFM01 > JANLFM01 > JAPLHV01. The sequence continues at coordinate 9,510 of CAYXFH010000182.1, read as the reverse complement.
GAGACCTTGTTTTGCTCCAAGAGGGGAATAAAATCCAAATCTACGCCCGGAAACCACTCGGAGGTAAAGGCGGCGCCGTCCTTAAGAGTGCCACTGAGTTGGGTCTCGCTGAAATCCACCTTCGTCACCTTGCCTTGGGCGACCATCTCTTTGAGGGTGGCATAGGGAATCACTTGGGCTGCCGGCTGGCCGAAGAGAAGCTGCCAAACGCCCCACAACAACAACGCGATTAATGCGTATATAGCGATGCTTCGCCAGATATTCGTGCGCAAAAGTCAGAACCGTCCTTTTTTCAAACTGGACCCATTATAGCCTTCTGCTCTAGGATTTTGAATAGACGCTGGGTTTCAGCGTAGCCACGATCGGGAGGTTGCGGTAGCGCCCGTTGTAGTCTAGCCCGTAGCCGACAACGAACTCATTGGGGATGGTGAAACCGACGTAATCCACCACCAGGGGAACCTCGCGCCGCTCTGGTTTGTCCAGAAAAGTGCAGATCCGAAGGCTCTTCGGCCCCCTCTCGCGAAAGAGAGTGGCCAGATAAGAGAGAGTGAGGCCGGTGTCGACGATATCCTCCACCACCACGACATTGTTCCCGGCGATCGGTGCATCTAGGTCTTTGACGATCCGCACCACACCGGTGCTCTTGGTGTGAGGCCCGTAGCTGGAGACCCCGACGAAGTCAATCCCCACCGGGATGGAAATGGCCCGCACCAGGTCAGCCAAGAAGATGAAAGCTCCTTTCAATACCCCGATCAGCAGCAGCTTGTCTTCCTTGTAGTCTCGGGCGATCTGCCGCCCCATATCAGCGATCCGCGTCCGGATCCTCTCCTCGTCAAACAGTGTCCGTTCCAGTTCATCAAGCATCGTCTTTCTCCTCTTCTTCAATGTGAAGGTGCAAGGCCTGCGCGTGATGTTCTTCCAGTTTCCAGCGCTCACCGACAGCCATCCCCACCAGACAGGCCACATCATCGTCGCAGATCAAGAGCGGAACTCGCCTCCGCTCTGGGGCAAGCACCTTACGGTCGGTAAAGAAATCCTGCAACTTGCGCCGGTGGGGAAAACCGAGTGGCTGAAAGCGGTCCCCAGGCTGCCAGAAGCGCAGGCTGCCGCTTGCCGCCTCGGGCCGCAGGGTAGAGCCGGGGCCGCCCAGACGGACCTCGCAGCGGTGAACCAAGCCAGCCAGCACCGTCCGGCCGTCCGGCAAGGCGGTTCGCCCCGGGACTTGAAGAGGCGCCTGAAAAGCCTCGGGGGGGGGCGGGGTCAGCCTCTCTCGCGTCAGGACGACGCCATTACCGCTGCGCAGCGCCCGCCAGCCACCTCCAAGGTCGGCGCTTCGACCGGTCTCTCCAGCCAGCAGTTGTCGTACCGCCTCCACCTCCTGAAAGGAGATTGCCCCTTTGCACTCATGCAGAGTGTCCATTATCACCCGCCGGGCTAGCGCCGTGGGCAGCCCTCGTATCTCATCGGCCAGGCGCACGTCTTCTCCCGCCTGCCGGCAGAAGCTCCGAACAACCTGCTGACTTTGCGCCGACAAGTATTCCTCCTCTCCCGCCAAAATGCTGCTACTTCTCACCATGGCTTGCTTGCATCCCGGAAAACGCCTCTCCAAGAGGGGCAGAGCCTCCACACGGAGGAAGTTGCGGGGGATCGCCAAGTCGCTGTTGCTGGGGTCTTGGCGAGGCTCCAGACCACGCCGTCGACAGTACTCCACCGTTTCCCGCCGCCAATGGCCCAGCAAGGGATGAAGGACGCGGCGTTCCTGGTCCCAGAGTGAGATTCCCTTCAACCCGGATAAACCTGCTCCGCGCAGCAAGCGCAGCAAGATCGTCTCTACCTGATCGTCGGCGGTGTGGCCGAGGACAATCCACTCAGCCCCGAGGCTGCACCGCAGTTCCTCCAGAAAACGAAACCGCTCTGCTCGGGCGGCTTCCTCGAGGGAAAGCCCCTCCCGACGGCGGCGCTCCCGCACCTCACCGCGACCGAGAGCACAGGACAAGCCAAGGCGTTCAGCAAGGGCCTTGACGAAAAGATAGTCGCCTTCCTCGCCGGGGTGTAGCCCGTGTTGGAAATGGGCTACCGAAAGGGGAAAGCGGCCCGTTTCGGCGAGAGAAAGGAGTAGGGCGCATGAATCCGCTCCCCCGGAAACGCCAACAACCAAGTGCGGATTTGCTCGCAATGGGGGGATTTGTCGAAGACAAGCCGTCAACTTGCACTGAAAAGAGGATCTTGGCGTCATCTTAGTGGTGGCGGCGCAGGGATTCGAACCCCGGACGCAGCGGGTATGAGCCGCTTGCTCTGACCAACTGAGCTACGCCGCCAAAAAAAATAATTGGTAGCGGGGGCTGGATTTGAACCAGCGACCTCCGGGTTATGAGCCCGACGAGCTACCAGACTGCTCTACCCCGCGCCAACAATGCTATCTTATGCCGAAACGGGGCGGGGGTCAAGTAGGGCTTTCCTAACGCAATAGCGAGCGGAAGAAATCAACCACGACCTGCCAGATCCGCTCCAGCCAGCCCAGGATTCCTTGCCGCTGTGGGATCGAGGCGGCCGGCTCTGATGGAGTGGAAGAGCTAAGCAGTTCCGGCGAGAGGCGAAAGACCGTCTCCCCCGGCCTGACCATCCCAAGCTGGTTACGGGCGATCTGCTCCATCTGGAAGGGCGACTCAGCCCCCTCGGCGCGAATCTGCAGGTCATGGAAGGCCTCTTCTTGGGAGTGCCGCTCCTGCTCGGCCTGGGAAAGTGACTCTCGCGCCTCGACATAGCCAGTGTAGCGTTGGTAAAGCGCGTAGCCGGAGAGAACCAGAAGGCCCAGCAGGGCGACCAGCAACAAATTTCGCCAGACCTGCCCTCCAGCGAAGCGAGAAGCGCTGTCTGAACGCGGCGGTTGGGTTTCTCCGTTCATCTCGTCACAGCTTCCCCAACAAGCGCAGAACAGACTCCGGGGTGAAGGGAGCACGTTTCAACTGGATCCCGACCGCGTCGTAGACAGCGTTGGCAATGACCGGCATTGGGCCGTTGATGCAGATCTCTCCCACGCTTTTAGCGCCGAACGGGCCGGAGGGCTCCTCCGTATGGACGAAGATAGTCTCGATCTCAGGTAAATCAAGAGAAGTAGGAATCTTGTAATCGAAGAAGTTTGGATTGAGTGCTACACCACGTGGTGAAAAGCGAAGCTCCTCGCTGAGAGCGAAGCCCAGGCCGTTGACCAGGGCGCCAAGCATTTGGCCGCGAGCCTGCCCGGGGTGAATGGGTTGGCCACAATCCACGGCCGCCACGTAACGCAGCGGTTTGATGCAACCCGTCTCGGTGTCCACTTCTACTTCGGCGAAGTGAGCGGCGAAGGGTGGCGGAGAGACCTCGGAGACGTGCGAAGCGGAAGCCTCCAACTGCTGCTGTCCGGCCAAGTAAAAACAGCGCATCCCAATCTCCTCCAAGGTTACTTGTTTTCCCGTGGCGGTGGAACGAGCGGTTCCTTCCACCAGCAGGAGCCCCTCCGCTGGTTCGCCGAGGAGAACGGCAGCTACCGCCAGAATCTTCTCACCTAACGCCAGAGCGCATTTGCGCACCGCTTCCCCGGAAAGAAAGGTCGTGCTGGAGGCGTAAGCTCCTTTGTCAAAGGGGGTCAAGTCGGTGTCCGATGAAGTGACCACGAAATGCTCTAACGGCACAGACAAGACCTCGGCGGCGATCTGGGCAAGGATCGTATCCGAACCGGTGCCGATATCGGTGGCGCCGATGAAGAGCTGGAAGGAACCATCCTCGTTCATACGCATGGTTGCTGCGGCCATATCAACCAGTGGGATGGCCGATCCTTGCATGAAGATCCCCATCCCCAGGCCGCGGAAAGTGTGCGGCCCCACCTGGCGAGGTCGGCTGCGCTTCTCGTCCCAGCCGATGGCCTGCCGGCCGAGTTCAATGCAGTCCTCCAAGCCGCAACTGGCGATGATCTGGGGTACCCCCTCGCGGCCTTCCCCCAGCTTGCGGAAGATAGGAGAACTCTCCCCGGAGCGAATGTGGTTACGGCGGCGCAACTCCAAGGGATCGAGCCCCAGCCGGCCAGCCAACTCGTCCATGGCGCACTCCAAGGCGAAATATCCCTCGGTGGCGCCGTACCCGCGGTAGGCGCCCGGCACCGGCATGTTGGTATAGACCACGTCACCGGCAAAGCGGACGTGCTCAGCCTTGTTATAGAGCGGCAAGGTCTTGCTGCCAGCATTGAAGAAGATGGTGGCTCCGTGCGTCCCGTAAGCGCCTGTGTTGGATAGGATCTCCATCTCCAGGGCTTGCAGGATGCCATCTCGCCCCGCGCCGAGTCTGACGCGCACATCCATCGGGTGCATCAGGCGGGAAGAGATAAATTCCTCCTCTCGGGTAAGTTCAATCCGTGCCGGCCGGCCGGTCCGCAGCGTAGCCAAGGCGCAGAGATCCTCCAGCAGCACTTCCTGTTTGCCGCCGAAACCGCCACCGATGCGGGGTTTGATCACTCTAATCTTCCACAGGGGGAGATCAAGGATCTGGGACAAGATACGGCGGGCATGGAAGGGCACTTGGGTGGAAGTGCGCAGAACTAAACGGCCTCGCTCATCCAGCCAGGAAATGGCAATGTGCGTCTCCATTGGCACATGCTGGTAAAAGGGAGTCGACCAGGTTCCCTCCACGCGGACAGGGGCGACGGCCAAAGCTTCTTCCACCGCGCCGATCTCCAAGTTAAGATGGGTGACCAAATTCCGCGCCGGGTCGAAGGCGCCCTGGATCTCCGGCTCCTCATGCACCCGCGGCGCACCGGGACGGCGTGCCTCGACTGGGTCGAAGACGGCGGGAAGCTCGCGATAGCGCACCCCGATCAAGGAGAGTCCTTCCTCGGCTGTCTCCAGCGAATCGGCAAAGACTGCCGCTACTCGGTCGCCGATGAAACGGACGGTGTGGTCGAAGATGAAGTTGTCATAGGGAGATGGCTCGGGGTACCCTTGGCCGGCCGTGGTATAAGCCTTACGAGGAACCGAGCGGTGGTCCAACACTAAGGCCACCCCGGGGAGCTGCTCGGCCTTGGCCGTATTGATCTCCTCGATCCGGGCGTGAGCCAACGGGCTGTACAAGATTTTACCGTAGAGCAGGCCGGGGAGCTGGATATCGTCTGTGTAGACGGATTGGCCTGTGACCAACGAAGGGCCGTCGATCTTGATCGGACTGGCGCCGACGCTGCGTTTAACGTCCATCAGTGTCTCCTTCCCGGTCCTGGCAATTAACAGCGTTCGTTTCTGCCGCACTGGGGTGCGGCAGTCCCAGCGCTTCCACTGCCTCGATCTGCTGCAGATAACCGGTGCAGCGGCAGAGGTGGCCTGACAGAGCGATGGCGATCTTCTCCCGGCTGGGAGTGGGTTCTCTGGCCAAAAGCGCCTTCATCGAGAGCAGGATGCCGGGCACACAGTAGCCGCACTGGACGGCGCTATGCTCCAGGAAAGCTTGCTGCAAGGGGTGAAGGCGCTCCATAGTCCCCAGCGAGGAGACCGTCTCCACTCGCTTCCCCGCCGCCCGACCAGCCAGCAGGGCGCAAGAGGGGACCGGCACTCCTTCCAAAAGGACAGTGCAGGCGCCGCATTCCCCGTTGCCGCAGTTGTTGCCTTTCACTTCCAGGCGCCCATGACGGCGCAGTGCCTCAAAGAGGCTCTCCCCCGGGTGGATGTTCCAGGATGTCGCTACTCCGTTCAGTACAAAGTCAAGCAGCATCGGCCACCTCCTCGAGATTTCGACGCAGCAGCGCTCCGGCTAGATGGCGGCGATAATCAGCGCTCAAACGAAGGTCGCTGTCTACCACAGCCTGCTCGCGCATCCGTACCACAGCCTGCTCGCGCTCCTCCCCGGTCAGGCTGCTGCCTACCAGCAATGCCTCTACCTCGGCCATCTGCTGAGCTGCGCCGGGACGGGCGCCCAGCCAAACGAACGCTTCGGCCACGCGGCTCCCATCCCATCGTATGCGCAAGAGCTGGTTCAAGAGCGGGATATCCACTGCCGTGCGGGTGAAGCGTTGGTAGGCGATCCGGCTCCCTTCCAGCGGCGGTAACAGCACTTCACGCAGGAGCGGGCCATCCGCCCCGCGCAAGGAGCGGTCAGCGTAGTAGTCGGCAAGGGAAAGCAGGCGATCGGCTCCGTCGTATAGGACGACCTGCGTCTCCAGGCCGAGGAAGAGACAGGGTAGGTCAGCCCATGGGTAGGCTCGTACCAATGCGCCGCCGATGGTGATCATCCCGCGCAGGAGAGAGGTGGCAACGCGGTTGAGAACGCGCGGCAGGAATCCTCCCAGGTAGGTGGCTAGAAGCGGCGACTCAACCATCTGGAGGAGAGTGGTGGTGGCGCCGATGGCCAGGCCTTCCTCACGACGTTCCTGGTAGGTAAGCGCCAGCCGATCCAGGCCAATCAGCACCCGGGCTTGCTTGCGAGGCCGCCAAGAGAGATCCAGGCCGCCCCCCACCAGGGCTCCTTCCCCCGGGAACTGACGGAGCAGGGCTACGGCCTCCCCCAGGTCAGTGGGGCTGATGTAATCGATTACCTGTTTAAGCATCGTTCCTCCTTCCGTTGCCGGTCATCACAAGCGAGACAAATCCTACAGTCAATCGCCGGAAAAACCTGCCCGGCTCCTTGTACGATCATCGGCTGTGGTCGTCCCGCTTCGTTCTTATTGTGTATCGTTCGGCTTGCCTTTGGCAAGAGTTTTCTCTACAGTCAGGGCGATGATCGCTAGATGCCCGAACATTAGCGCCACCTGTCCCCACCTTCATCGGCGGTTCCCATCAGGTCGAGCTCGAACTCAGCTTGACCCGCTAGAGTCCCCCACAGTGAAGCATCCTGAAAAAGAAGGAGTGAACCAATGAGCAAACAGTTATGGACCGGAGACGAGGCTGTGGCTTGGGGAGCGATCCAGGCCGGCTGCAGTCTCTCCGCCGCCTATCCGGGAACCCCGGCCTCGGAGATTCAGGAAGCCATCGGCCGATCCGGGGCGGGGGTTCCCGTCTACTGGTGCATTAACGAGAAGGTAGCCTACGAGACAGCTCTGGGAGCTTCCTACGCTAACCAACGCGTTTTGGTCTCGATGAAGCATGTCGGGTTGAATGTGGCCATGGATTCCTTCGTGAACAGCGTCTTCACCGGAGTAAATGGCGGGCTGGTGTTGGCCGTGGGGGATGACCCAAGCATGTATTCTTCGCAGAACGAGCAGGACTCTCGTCTGTTGGCTGCCTTCGCCAAGACCTTCTGCCTGGAGCCGAGCGACCCCCAGGAAGCCTTCACTATGACCCAGACTGCCTTCGAGATCTCAGAACGGTTGCGCCTTCCCGTCCTCTTGCGCCTGGTAACCCGGGTTTGCTACGGCGAGGGCTCGGTTGCGACCGACTCCACGCGTCGGCCGGTCAACGAGACTCTCCTACGGCATGACCGCCGCCGCTGGGTAGTGGTCCCCTCCCACGCCAAACTCCTCCACAAGGAACTGAACGCCCGGCAACGAGAGTTGGAAGCGATCAGCGAGGAACTGCCCTTCAACGAGATCCACCTGCTCTCCAAGGAGCGCGGCATCATCGCCTCGGGTGTCGCCTATGCGCATGTTCGCGAGCGCTGGAACGGCAGCGATTCCCTGCTCAAGATCGGCTCCTACCCTCTTCCTCAGGCGCTATTGCACCGTTTCCTGGAGCGCTGCCAAGAGATCATCGTCGTGGAGGAAGGCGAACCGCTGGTGGAGCGGGCTCTCGCCCGACTGGACCCTAAGGTCCACGGCAAGCTGGACGGGACCTTGCCCCGGGAGTGGGAGATGACTCCCGACCTAGTGGCTCAAGCTCTCTCCCTCCCCTACTCCCATCGTCCGGCGGAGGTTGGCCTGCCTCCCCGCTACCCCGGCTTCTGCGCAGGATGCGGCTACAATCGGGCCTTCGCCGCCCTCAAGCGGCTTGCCCCACCTGTAGTGACGGGTGATATCGGCTGCTATTCGCTGGCCGCTTTTCCTCCTCTGGAAGTGATCGACACCATCGTCTGCATGGGCGCCTCCATCGGCATGGCTTTAGGCTTGGCCTATTCCGGCATCAAGCCAGTAGCTGTACTGGGAGACTCTACTTTCTTCCACGCCGGTTTGCCGCCAATGGTCGATGCGGTGCATAACCGGGCCGACCTGTTGGTCTTGATCCTGGACAATGAGATCACCGCCATGACCGGGGGTCAGCCTACCCCAGCATGGGACAACGATGGGAAGGCGCCGGTCACCTTGGAGCAAGTCCTGGGGGGACTTGGAGTGCCATTCCGGGTATTCAACCCTAATCGCCCGGAAGCCGAGTTGGATGAGGTCTTCCGTCAAGCCTACGCCCAGCCGGGGCCGATGGCGCTGATCTCGCGCTCCCCCTGCCTGACCGAGGGGAAAAGGAGGAAAGCCGCATGAATAAGGTAGATGTCGTCATCGCCGGGGTGGGCGGTCAGGGCAACCTGCTGGTGGCCAGCCTCATCGCCAAGGCAGCGCTAAGCCAGGGTTTAGAGGCGAAACGCTCCGAGATCAAAGGGCTCGCCCAGCGAGGCGGGCCGGTGCAATCCCTGGTGCGGATCGGTGAGAAAGTCTGGAGCCCGCTCATCGAGCAAGGATCGGCCGACATCCTGCTGGGCTTGGAGCCGGTTGAAGCGCTGCGCTATGTCCAATTCCTAGCGCCTTCAGGGAAAGCCATCGCTAGCAGCAACTTCGCTCCCAATCCGGTCTCCTTCTCCCAGGAAGAGATCTTGACCAAAGCGCGGAACCACGGCTTCTTTCTCCTCCCCGCCACTGAATTGGCCAAGCAGGCAGGCAGCGTCCAATCCGCCAACATCGTCGTGCTGGGGGCAGCCAGCCATTTCTTCCCCTTCCCGGCAGAGGTTTTCCACCGGGTCATTGAAGAGAACGTGAAACGCTTTCTGGAGGAAAACCTGAAGGCCTTCGAGCTGGGCCGTCAAGCCATCGCCATCCAACTATAACCCCCCTTTGTTCCTCATCAAAAAGCAGTGCCGCGCGGCACTGCTTTTTGTTTCTGCTGCGAAGTTCCCGATTAATCGCCTTCTGCGCAATTGGTTGGGGTGAATCTGGGAATAGTTAGAAATGGAGAAAGGTTCATGCAGTAGGAGGTCCTACTGAAATGAAACGGATCGTTCTCGGTTTTCTGCTTGCATCCTTTCTCGGATGCCTTTTCACTGGCTGCCTTGCTTCACCTGAACAGCAGCCATTGCAAGCGGTGGAAGTGCGGGATTACCAGGGGCAGCGGCTCGATTCGGTGACCAGCTTCCGGGAGAACTCCATCTCCGGACCCCAAAAGGTCAACCTAGCCACCTACCGCCTGGAGGTGAAAGGTCTTGTCACGAAGACCCTCACCTTACCCTACGACCAGGTTCTCTCCCAATTCCCCAGCTTCAAAAAGGTGGTTACCCTGCACTGCGTAGAGGGGTGGGACGCCACTGTGCTCTGGGAGGGGCCACGTTTGAACGATATTCTTCAGCAAGCCGGCGTCAAGC
>CAYXFH010000181.1:0-4480 GCA_964464245.1 uncultured bacterium | reverse complement strand
GATGGTCCGTGCCTCGCCCGTGTTGTTGATGATGTCCGTGGGAGGGATCAGGGTAATCGATCCTATCGCGGAAGCCTTACCAATTCCGACATCAACCTGGCCGAGCTCTCCCCGTGGCAGGAGGAGGCCGTACTGGTAGCTTGCACGGCGAGTCATGGCGGTTCCAGCGTAGACATTCTCGCTGATGGCCGCCTCCAGGAACCCTTCCGGGGCCAGCACTTGTACCGTACCCGCCTTGACATCCGCCTCGGAGATAACGCCCTTGACGCCGCCATAGTGGTCTACGTGGCTATGGGTGTAGATCACGGCGATGACCGGTTTCTCTCCGAATTGCTGGAAGTAGAGGTTCAGGCCTGCTTTGGAGGTCTGCGCGGTCTGCAGCGGGTCGATCAGAATCAACCCAGTGTCACCCTCGATGATGGTCATATTGGACATGTCGAAGCCACGGATCTGAAAGACGCGATCGGTAACCTTGAACAAGCCGTTGTTCATGTTCAACTGGGCCATTCGCCAGAGACTGGGATTAACGCTGGGCGGCGGGTCTTTCTGCTGTAGGAACTCGTATCCCTTCAGGATCCAGACGGGGGCGCCGGTTTCCGTCAGGATGGTCACGTCCGGCAATGTGGCGATGAAACCGCGCTGGGCGTCCTGAAAATCCTGCTGATCGGAAAAAGGAAGAGTTTTAGCCAGGTCGGCATTATGCTGGACCGTTGCCGGTTCTGCTGTTTTGGGCAATGTCGAGGAAACCGTTTTGGTAGGTGATGGCGAGGCCGGCGAGGATAGAGTCGGGGATGGCGAGGCCGGCGAGGATGGAGTCGGGGAAGGCGAAGCCGGCGAGGAAGAGGTGGGAGAAGGAGAGGTGGAAGTCATGGTTGGAGTCGGCGTGCCGGGAGCGCTGCAACCAGCCCCACCCCCAATGATCAGAACAAGTCCTAGAAACAAAATCAATAAAATCCTACCTCTTTGCTGCATATCCATCCTCCTTTTCGTGGAACTACTCCCGCTGCCTTTTATTCGCAAGTTTAGGTTGGCGTGTCTTGCGCGCGAAGTGATCTACACATCATCTTATAAACCAATTCCTCCTTCCGGGGAATGGGCAGCCAGCCAGTAATCACTGGGCCGGGGATTCGGCAGTTGCCGCTGGGGCTGTTTTCCTCGATACAGCGCAAGGCTACTCCAGGAGTTTTTTCAACGCTCCATAGGAAATGATCTCGTTGATGTTTTCCACGAAAGTGATGTTTTCCGGGGTTTCGCTGGCCAGCGATCCCCGCAGGATGATAGGCGCGAAATCCAGGTTTTCCGCGCCGCGGTAGGTAGACAGCACGCAGTACTCGGCGCAAAAGCCGGTGATGATGACCGTATCCACCTCGAGTTCCCGCAGTTTTTCACCCAGCGCTGTCTTGTTGAAAGCGTTCTCGTAGGTCTTGTGAATGTGTAGATCTGTAGGCAGGACGGCCAATCGTTCAGGGGTTTCAAACCCATCCTCCCCGGGCAGCAGCTTCTCCTTTTCATCCATGTGCTGGATGCAGACGACCGGCAGCTCTTTTTCTCTGAAGAGAGAGATGGCCGCATTGATATAGCCGATGGCTGCGTGAAGGGACTGCTCCGTTTTCGAACTCAGTTTGAAGAACGCTGCTTGTACATCAATCACTAGTAGAGCTGGCTTCATCTAAACTCCCTTTCTGCGATTTCCCTGACGCGCGTTCACGCTGGGCGCTTGCTCATCGGGTGTTTCTTGCCGGCGGCGTCAAAGTCAACTGTCAGCAGTTCCCGTCCAGCTATAGAGTGGGTCGAACGCCTCCAGCGCTTTCCGTAGCAGCCGATAATGGGCCGATCCGATGCCCTGGTCTTGCCAGGCGGGCAGTGCGGCACTGTGGATCGCGCGTTTCATCCCAGAAGCGCATTTGCTCTACGGAGACAGTGCGATGGCCGGGAGCGGAGGAATTGGCTATTTCCGTCACCGCTTCCGCGTCCTCGGGTTGGTAGCATCTTGTTTCAACCATCTCTGTACGCGCCGCTTCTCCGATCAGGATCAACCAGCTTGGGGGAACACTTTCCCCGACCACTCAACCCTCGTTTGGAAAGGTAGTCGGTGATTCTATAAAAGGCAGTCTAACGGTGACGGTGGTTCCAATGCTTTCCGTGCTCTGCAGCGAGATCGAACCGCCGTGCGCTTCCATAATCCGACGGCAGACGTAGAGGCCCAGGCCTGTGCCGGGAATCCTCTTTTGTTGGGCCGAGCTGCCTCGCTGGAAGGGTTGGAAGAGCTGCTCCTGTTCTTGGGCGGGGATGCCTGCGCCATGGTCCTCCACCTCCAGGAGGAGGGTGCGGTCTTCCAGCTTGAGGCGCACCTCGACATGTCCTCCTTTGGGCGAGAACTTGACGGCGTTGGTCAGCAGGTTCTCCACTACCCGGCCGATGGCTTCCTCGTCGCAGGACACCACAGGCACGGATTGCAGCTTCAGGTCGAAGGTCGCTTGGGAGGAAAAGGCGTAGCCGGTCAGATCCTCTACTACCCGCTGGATCAGTTCCACCGGATCAGAGGGGGCGAGGAGGAGGGGGAAGAGGTCTTCTTCCCCGCGCTGGCTGTCCACCAGGTTGTTGATCATCCGCTCCAAGCGCTCCAGGTTGCGCCTCCAGATCTCGCTGTACTCCTGGAAACGGGCCTGGGCTTCCGCCGGGGGGAGCTCGCGCAACATCTCCTGGGTCTGACGCAGAGTCTGGAGGGGGGATTTCAGGTCGTGGCTGACGGCAAATAGGAGGTCCGTGCGGACCTGGCGGATGCGCTCTTCCAGTTGCTTGCGCTCGGTGATGTCGGTGACCGAAACGATCCCGGCGGGGTTTCCTCCCAGCATCACCGAGGCGCCCACCAGGTCCACCCATTTCACCCGGCCGTCTTTGGCGATGATCTTGAATTCGTAGCGCATAGCCCGATTATCGCCTTGCTGGCGTTCCAAGCCGCGTTCCCTAATCATCTGCCGGTGATCAGGATGGACGGTGTCCCAGAAGTTCATCGCAAGGAGTTCCTGCGTCGAGTAGCCGCTGATTTCAGCGGCGGCAGGATTGGCATAAACCCACTTGTTGCACTGATAGAGCATGATCGCCGTGGGTGTGGAATCGGCCAACACCCGGAATTTTTCTTCGCTCTCGTGCAGCGCCTCCTCAGCCCGCTTGCGGTCGGTGATGTCGCGACCAATTCCGACAATGCCTGTGATATTTTCACTTTCATCTTTCAAGGGAAGTTTTGAAGTGAGCAACCACCGCTGATGACCGGTCTCATCTATCACTAATTCTTCTTTGTTAAGAACAGGTTGGCCTGATTGCATCACTGATTGGTCGTCAGCAAAGAATCCTTCAGCGATTTCTTTTGGATAAAACTCAAAGTCATCCTTGCCTACAACTTCAGATTCCGATTTCGCTCCCAGAAAACGCACATCGGTCAGGTTGGCAAGTGTTTTGCGGCAAGCTAGGTCTTTGGAATAAATTGAATCTGGAATATTATCAATCAGTGTGCGCAACAGTGATCGTTCATAATGTAACGCCTCTTCAGCTTGCTTGCGCTCGGTAATATCCCGGATCGTGCCTTCCACGTATCCGGGGTTCCCCTGCTTGTCCCTGACCAGATGGCTGGAGACTGAAACCGGCACGTGTCTTCCGTCCCGATGCAACAGGGTGATTTCGTAGTCGGAAACCGCGCCCTCTCGTCGGAGTTTCTCCAAGAGGGCCTTTCGTTGTTCCGGGTCGGGGTAGAGTTCGAGGACCTGGCATCCAATCAGCTCTTCGGGCTTCCAACCGGATAGAATGAAACAGGAGGGAGAGAGATTGGTGATGAGCCCCTGCATGTCGGTCTGGTAGTAGAGGTCAACAAAGTTGTTGAATACCGAACGGTACTTCTTCTCGCTTATCCGCAGGGCCTCCTCCGCGTGCACGCGCTCGGTGATGTCCTGGGCGATTTCCACGACGCCGATCACATTTCCTCTTTCATCAAATACCGGCTCGCCCCTTTCGTCCCAAACCCTGCCGTCGGGGGTGTAGATAAGGGCGTGTTCCGTCTGTTTTGTCTGGAAGGTCTTTACTGTCGGGCAGTTTACGCAAGGCTTGGCCGGATCCGCCCAGAAGGCATAGCAGGTGTGGCCGATCATTTCAGCCGGCGATTTATTTACAGATTGGGCGGCGGCCACGTTCACCCAGAGGAGCCTCAAATCCTTGTCTACAAAGGCAATGTTAGCGGTGATGCCGTTCAGGATGGCGTTTTTTTGCCCTTCGCTGATCCTCAACAGCGCCTCCTCCGCTCGCTTGCCCTCGCCAGGCTGCTCAGATGGTCCGTTTTCCTCGTTCATCGCTGTCCTGCTTTCATCGTCTGGTCTTACCCATTATCACCGTCCCGTCTTTCCAGGGCCGGCCGGGAGAGGGGCAGGGCGATCTGGAAGGTAGTCCCGCGGCCTTCCCCCTCTGCTTCACTCTGGAAGGTCAGCCGTCC
>CAYXFH010000180.1:0-3757 GCA_964464245.1 uncultured bacterium | reverse complement strand
TCTCATGCTACTCTGCGTCGTACCAATCAGAGAACCACCGATGGCGTTCTGACATCAGAATCCCACCCGCTCTTTTGAACTAGCGGGTCCCTGCCTTGAGGATCCTGCACCTTTTTCTTCATAGCAAACACAAAAAGCGAGATGCCTCACTGCGTTCAGCATGGCCCCCTCTCTTGTCATCCTGAAGCGCCCTTCGCTGAAGGATCTCGCACTTTTTCTTCATACCAAAAACAAAAAGCGAGATGCTTCACTGCGTTCAGCATGACAAAGAACGTTCAGCATGACAAAGGGCGTTCAGCATGACAAGAGGAGGCGGTCAAGATGACAAAAGAGCGGTCAGGATGACGGGAGGGAGCGCTCGGCGTGACAGAGAAGGAAGTGTGAGTTGGGCAAAAGGCTCCGATCTGTCGTCCTCGACAAACGAGCCTGTTAGGTAGTGGGTTGCACTCCAATGATAGAATTGCCTCATGCGAATTCTAGTGGTGGAAGATGATCGGCGTATCGTCGATTTGCTGCGCCGGGCGTTGGTGGCTGAGGGGCACGTCGTGGAGGAAGCCGCGGATGCGCGGGACGGCTTCAGTTTTGCCACTTCGGCTGACTATGACGCGCTGATCGTAGACTGGACCCTTCCTTCCGGGTCCGGCCTGCAACTGGTGCGCGACCTGCGCCGGGAAGGTCTGCAGACGCCGATCCTGATGTTGACCGCGCGTGACACCACGGCCGACAAAGTGCAGGGGTTGAACGCCGGAGCGGATGACTATCTCACCAAACCCTTTGCCCTGGAGGAGCTGACGGCTCGGCTGCGCGCTCTCTCTCGACGCAGGGAGGGGCGGGCCGCAGAGGTGATCAAAGTGGCCGATCTCTCCATGGATCTATCAGCCATGGAGGTCCGCCGCGGCGACCAGTTGCTGGAACTCTCCCCCAAGGAGTTCGCTTTGCTGGAATACCTGATGCGAAACAGGGGGATCGTCCTCTCCCGCGACAAGATCGCCGAGAACGTCTGGCAATACCCCTACGCCGCCGAGGGGCACATCATCGATGTCTATATTCAATACTTGCGGGCGAAGGTCGATAAACCCTTTGCGAAGAAGCTGATCCACACCATTCGCGGCAGCGGCTACGTGCTGCGCGAGCGCTAAGCGGGCGGGCTGTGCCATTTAGACTTCGCCTGACGCTGCTCTTCGCCGGACTGGCGATCTTGCTCTTTGCGACGGTCTCGCTGGTGGTCTACTTTTCCTTCACAACGAGCCTGGAAGCGGAGCTGGACCGGAAACTGGTTCCCCGCGGCGAAACAATGGCTGCGCGCATCGAGATCCTCGGCAACCAGGTCTCAACCCCTCCCAACTTCGGGAAAAGCGGCAACGAAGGACGTTTGGAAGCGGTCTTTGCCCCGGATGGGGGATTGCTATTAGCTGCTCAAGGGGTCGATGCCCAGGCGCTGGCGCCCGACTCTACCCTTTTGACCAGGTTGAGCAGTGGACAACGGGTGGTACTGGACTTGCGCAATGGCGAGGCAACCAGTTTGCGAGTGGCTTACTTTCCGTTGGCGCCCGACGGGAAAGTGGTTGGCGTGTTAGCCTGCGCCGTCTCCCGTGAAAGCGCCGACCAATCCGAGGCCAGTCTTCGCACTTCCCTGCTGCTGGCCAACCTGGCGTTGCTGGTGATCTCTCTTCTGGTCGGGCTGTTGCTGGCTCGCAGCGTGTTGCGCCCGGTGGAGCGGATGCGCCGGGTGGCTGAACAGATCAGCTTGCAGGATCTGCAGAAGCGCTTGGCCTACAGCGGTCCCCGCGATGAACTCTTCGCTTTGGCTAAAACCTTCGACTCGATGCTGGAGAGGCTGGACCAGGCCGTGCGGCAGGACAAGGCCTTCTTCGCCGAGTCATCGCACGAGCTGCGGACGCCATTGACGGTGATTCAGGGGAATATCGAGCTGGCCTTGCGCGACCCCTTCGCGCCGGCCGAGGAGCTGCGCGCGACCCTGGCATTGGTGAAGGGAGAGGCTGAGGGAATGGCTCGCATCGTCGCCGACCTGCTTTTCCTGGCTCGCTCCGACGCTCAGGCTTTGGAGCTGGTTCAAGATGACCTTTCCTTGCGCGCCTTGGTGGAGGAGATAGCTGCCCGACTGATCCCACTGGCCCGGGAGAAGGGGGTGACGCTGGAGGTAGAGCCGGGGGAGGATGCGATCGTACGCGGCGACCGAGGCTTGCTGGCGCGCATGCTGAGAAACCTGGGGGAGAATGCCGTCCGCTACAATCGTCCGGGGGGTTGGGTCCACTTTCGACTGACGCGGCGTCAAGGGGAGGCCTTGCTCGTGGTGGAGGATAGCGGTCTGGGCATCCCTGTCGAGGAGCTGCCCCACCTCTTCACCCGCTTCTTTCGCGGGGTGGAAGCCAAGCGGCAGGATCCGCGCGGCACCGGGCTGGGCTTGGCGATCGTGGCCGAGATTGCCCGCCGCCAGGGGGGACGGGTAGAAGTGGAGAGCCGAATAGGGGAGGGGAGCCGTTTCACCGTATACCTTCCCAGAATTATGGGGACAGATTTGAATCGGAATTAAGGGGACAGATTTCAAATCTGTCCCCTTAATTCGTAGTTTGCCCACCCTCGCTCCCCCCCGCTACAATCGAGGCTATGTGGAGCGTCTTCTTTGCCGTCTTCGGCTTGGTAGCAGTAGCCGAGCTGGGCGACAAGACCCAGTTCATGGCCATTGCTTTCGCTTGCAAGTACCGCTGGCAGACTGTCTTTCTGGGGATCGTGGCGGCGGTCCTGATCCTGATGGGGATCGCCGTGCTGGCCGGGGAGTATATCCTGCGCCTGCTTCCCGGTTGGCTGTTGAAGCTGGTGGCCGGCTTGCTCTTCCTTTACTTCGCTTACGCCAGTTGGCGCAATCGGGAAGAGAGGGAAGGGGAGGAGAAAATCAACGGCCGCCGTGGCCGCTCTCCCTTCTGGGCGACTTTCATTACTTTCTTCGTAGCTGAGCTCGGTGACAAGACGCAATTGCTGACGATGGCGTTGGCTGCTCAGAACCAGCAACCTCTACCAACCTGGCTGGGAGCCTGCCTGGCCATGATTGTGGTGGACGGGTTGGCGGTGGTCTGCGGCGGCTGGCTCTCTCGGATCCTGAAACCGGCTGTCTTGCGGGCGCTGTCGATGGTCCTCTTCACCGCCTTCGGTTTGCTGACGATCCTCTCCATCTGGATCCCGGTCCTCTCGTTATAGTAGAAGGAGGTCTTCTTGATGCGCGTGCTGTTGACTGCTTTTGAACCCTTTGGGGAGTTTCCCCATAACCCCTCGGCCCAGTTGGTAGCTGCACTGATGGCGCAACCCCCACGGGGGATGACGCTACACGCGGCACTTCTGCCGGTAGACACGGAGCGGGTCGGGGAAACGCTAGAGGCAGCGATGGAAGAGGCGCAACCGGCAGCCGTCCTCTCCTTCGGCCTGGCCGCCGGACGCAGCGCCATTTCGCTGGAACAAGCGGCCTTGA
This sequence comes from uncultured bacterium, assembly GCA_964464245.1. Classification (GTDB taxonomy): domain Bacteria; phylum Caldisericota; class JANLFM01; order JANLFM01; family JANLFM01; genus JAPLHV01. The sequence goes on along the minus strand of CAYXFH010000180.1, from coordinate 273 downwards.
ACCTCTTGGATTTCCCCATCCCGGACAACCGGGGGGTGCGGCACGAAGGCCGGCCTATTATCCCGGAAGGCCCGGCCGCCTACTTCTCCACCCTTCCCCTGCGGCCGATGCTGGAGGGCTTGAAAGCGGCGAGGATCCCGGCCGAGATCTCCCTCTCGGCAGGCGCCTATCTCTGCAACCAGGCTTTCTACCTGCTGATGCACTGGTCGGAGAGGTTCGGCGTAGGGAAGGCTGGTTTCGTTCATCTCCCCTGTACGCCCGAGTTGTCCGCAC
>CAYXFH010000179.1:0-5556 GCA_964464245.1 uncultured bacterium | reverse complement strand
CTATCGAGAGGACATCGACCTGGAAGCGGCAGCCTTCTATTCGCTGCTGACCACTTCCCCATACCACCCCACCACCTCCCAGCCTTCTCCCGGCGACTTCCTGGCCGTCTACCAACCTCTTCTGGAAGAGGGGCGCGAGGTGATTTCCGTGCATATTTCCTCCCTTCTCTCCGGCACGGTGGCCTCGGCCCAATCTGCCAGGGGGATGGCGGGGGGCACGGTGGAGGTCGTGGACTCCCAGCAGATCGCCATGGGACTTGGATTTATGGCCCTGGAAGGAGCGCGGCTGGCCCGTGCCGGAGGAGATCGGAGATCCATACTGGAACGGATGAAGGCAATTAGGGAGGGCATTTCCGTCTTCTTTCTGGTGGATACTCTGGAGTTCATTCGACGAGGGGGTCGCATCGGCGCTGCCCAAGCCCTGGTCGGCTCTATCCTGAAAGTGAAGCCGATTCTCACCGTGCGAGGCGGACGCATTGAAACAGAGGAGAAAGTGGTCAGCCGCAAGCGAGCCCTGGCCCGTTTGTACCAGCTTGCCGAGGAAGCGCGCCGCCGATACCCTCGAGCGGAGGCTCACCTGGTTGTCCACGAAGGAGGGGCGCCGACAGAGGGGAAGGCCTTGCTCGATCGATTGACGGAGATCCTCCAGCCGGTGGAAGCTTACTGCAGCCCGCTTGGCGGCGTCCTGGGGGTGCATGGCGGCCCCGGCTTGGTGGGATTCGTCTTCTACTTTGAGGAGGAGGGCCGAGTTCTCCCGGCACAGATCGCTTAGGCGGGATCTCCGGTGAATCACCGATCTGCGGGGTGAAGGTTCAAGTTGGGCCCTTTCTGATCCCGGACGGGCAGGGCAGTCTACGGGGGAAAAAGGAGCGCTGCGTGGAAGGATAGACCTCCGGTCCGGATTGACCGGAGGTCTACTCGGGAGTCCTTATTCGAAAAAGCCTTGCGACTTGCCTCTCCTTGGAGGACCGCAAGGAAAGAGTTCCGTGAAGGCGAAGAGATCATCAAGGCGTTCATCGATTTTCCCCGAGGGAGCCCTTTCTGTTGTCCCCTTTGCGGCAAATCAATGATCGGAACCGTCCCTGAGACTGTCGGCTTTCCTGGGACCGCCGCACGTGAAGGTCTTCGAGGGCATCTACCTCGACGTGAACATGTCCCTGAGACTGCCGGCTTTCCTGGGACCGCCGCACCCCAGTGCGGCATCAGCAGTGAACAGACGGAAGGCAACCGCTTCGTTGAATAACCAGACAGAAGGTGGCACTCCCGCGGCTATCTGCCCAACTTCGACACAGAACACCCTGCCGGGGACTATTCAGCTCGGAACAGCCTGCGGCATCATATCAGCCTGCGGCAGCATGCTCTCTGCCACAATCGGCATTGGAACAGATGGAGCCGGAGCTGAAGGAAAAAGTCCGGGACAGTGATGCTCGCGAGAGGCAACTGCGCCGGATGGCCGAGGTTTACTTGGATGCAGGTGGTTCTTTCTCAAACTGAGTGGGTAAGGCAGTCTCGTGGTAAACAATGTCTCTGTGACCATCAAGGCTGACGACAACAAGTCAACTTACGGAAGCTCGATAGCCCCCGGAAGCTCGATAGCCCCCGGAAGCTCGATAGCCCCCGGCAGGGCGTTCTGGAGAATAACGCATCACTATGCCGAGATAGCTCGGGCGTGGGCGGGTTTCAAACCCGCCCCTACGAAAACCGATCCGGCGTAAACCATATCGGGGTCGATGAGACCTCAGAAGTAAAAGGGCTTGACTATCCCAGGAGGAATGCTGCGCCGGCACGATAGCAAGATCAATAACGGCATCCCGGAGGGACCGACAGCTTGGTTCAGGCAACCAAGGCAAAGGCTCGCGGCGCCAGAACATTGAAGAACCTGAAGACCATCATTGCCATGGACGCCCTGCCGGGGGCTATTTACAGGGAAGCTGGACTGGACGCCCTGCTGGGGGCTATCGAGCCGGCGCAGGTTGGCAGGCTGCCCACTTGAAATGAGAAGGAACCCGATTTAGTGGGGTGAAGGAGGAGTGCGGCTGCCGGTCAAGCCAATTCGCCAGAGAGCGGTCTGGTCGATGTTGGTTGCGGCATAGCGGCTGGAGGCGCCCAGCATCGCCCAGTCCGGCGAGCGATCCAGAGGGATCCAGAGAAGAAAGCGGCTGCCATCGCGCACTAGGCTGCTACCGGCCGGGCAAGACGCAAGATCGCCAGAGCGCACGCTGTAGATCGCACTTCCTTCGGGGTAGAGCAAGAGCAAATCGAGGTTCAGGGAGACGTCCGCCGGCGACCCGCTGGCGGTGGTCAGGCTAATACGCAACCCGCTCTCCTGCCAATTCATCGATACCTCCTGAAAGTCAGCTCCGCCGAAGAGGGTGCGCCAGAGGGTGTCCCGCACCGGCTCTTCCCATGAGCGGGTCCCTTCGGGGAATGGGCGGAGGTAGAGCTCGTTGGCCCGCAGGAAGGAGAAGAGGTAATCATTCATCACCGTCAGTTGGGTGCCATAGTCATGAATGGCTCTCTCTTTGCGAACTTGGGCCTCTGTGGAGAGAGGAAAGAGAGTCCAGTTTTCCTTCATGTAGCGCAATGGGTAGGGTGGGAAAAGGCCTGCTTGTGTTTCCTTCCCCACTTGGCCCGGCCAATTGCCCCGGTGCACCAGGAATTCCAGCCGTTGCGGCTGCCGGAAATCCGGTTCGTCCGCCAGACGCGCTAACGATTCCAGCAGAAACCCCTCCGTAGCCCAGTGGTCAGGATGGGTGTCGAAGGAACTGTGAGTGATAACAAGCGCTGGCCGGGTGATGCGCAGGATCCTTTGCAGATCGGCGAGGACGCTCTCCCCTGCGAAGACCGGTTGCGAGTAGGCATTCGGGTAGGGGCTGGTGGTTCCCCCCAGCAGATCAGAGCGATAGGGATCAGAGGGCGAGCGATGTTGGAGGAAGAGCGGCTTCAAGCCGCGGTCAGGGTAACCGAGATAATAAACCGGGGCTTCCTCCTGACCAAGGTCAGCCAAGGCTTGGCGCACCTCTTCCTGCCGCTTTACCCCGTACGCCACATAAGCGGTGGGAGCGAGCAAGAGGCTCTCGTTCTCCTGCTCGACGGACCACTGAAATGCCTCCCCATTGGTCAAAAAGACGAATGAGCAAGGCACCCCCGCCCGAGCCAGCTCGGCCAGGAGGCCACCCGCCCCCACTGTCTCATCATCCGGGTGCGCTAGCACTACCAACACCGGGCCTCGCGCGGGGAGGTCCAAGCGCGGGTAATCGTTCCCTTCGGCCGAGGGCTGGCGGAGAGTCAGACCAAGGACTACGGCCAGGACAGTCAAGGAGGCGAGCAGGATCACCGGCAGTCTTCGCTTCACGCACCCATTTTATCTTCTTACAAGCCTAAGATAAAATCAGGAAGAGATGAACCGATGAAGTGGAAGGGATCCCTGGAGAGGCTTGACGCGTATCGGGTGCGCATTCCCTGCCAGTACAAAGAGGGAATGCGGGCGCCCGGCTTGATCTACGTCTCCGAAGCGCTGCAAGAGCAACTATTAGCTGATCAGGCGCCCGAGCAAGTGGCCAACGTGGCCTGCCTTCCCGGCATCGTCGGCGCCTCCATAGCCATGCCCGACATTCATTGGGGCTACGGCTTTCCGATCGGCGGGGTGGCCGCTTTCGACCTTCAAGAGGGAGTTGTCTCTCCCGGAGGCGTCGGCTACGACATCAACTGCGGAGTTCGGCTATTGGCTGCCGACCTTAACGATGCCGAGTTGAAGCCCAGGTTGGATAAGTTATTGGACTGCCTTGGCGAGAGGATCCCGGCCGGAGTCGGAGCGGAGGGCCGAACTCAGCTTTCCCTCCCCGAGATAGAGCAGGTGATCCAGCTTGGAGCGGTCTGGGCGGTTGAGAGAGGCTACGGCGCCCGCGACGATTTAGATTACACGGAGTCGGGCGGCCGAATCGCAGGAGCCGACCCGGCCGCTGTCACGCAGCGCGCCTGCCAGCGCGGCGCTCCTCAGTTGGGCAGCCTGGGCGGCGGGAACCATTTCCTGGAGGTACAGGCGGTGGAGGAGATCTATGAAGCCGCCACAGCCGCAGCCTTTGGTCTGCATCGGGTAGGTCAAATCACTTTCCTCATCCATACTGGCTCGCGCGGCTTCGGGCACCAGGTCTGCACCGATTCGCTAGAGATCATGCAGCAAGCCGTGCGCAAGTATGGGATCTCCTTGCCCGACCGCCAACTGGCCTGCGCCCCGCTCGGTTCGCCGGAAGGAAAGCGCTACTTGGCAGCGATGGGGGCAGCGGTCAACTTCGCTTGGGCCAATCGCCAGTTGATCACCCACTGGGTGCGCGAGGCTTTTCAGCGGACCTTCCGCGACAGCGGCCTGCGGGTGGCGGTGGTCTACGATGTGGCCCACAACGTGGCTAAAATCGAGGAGCACAACGTAGCGGGGAAGACGCGCTCGCTCTGCGTCCATCGCAAGGGAGCGACGCGAGCCTTCCCGGCCGGACACCCTGAGTTGCCCGCTGCCTACCGAGGAGTCGGCCAGCCGGTCTTAGTTCCGGGAGACATGGGTCGTTGCTCCTACGTCCTGGTGGGGACCGAGCGGGCCATGGCGGAGAGTTTCGGCTCCACTTGCCACGGCGCGGGGAGAATGATGTCGCGCAGCGAGGCCAAACAGCAGGTCACTGCCGGCGCCCTGCTGGCAAGGTTACGCGAGCAGGGCATCACGGTGCGGGCACAGAACAAGAAGACCCTGGTGGAGGAAGCCCCTGAGGCCTACAAAGACGTCACCGCTGTGGTGGAAGCCACAGTCGGAGCCGGCCTGGCCCGCAAAGTGGCAAGGATGCGCCCGATCGGGGTAATCAAGGGCTAAGAAAAAGCAGACAGTGAGAGAGCGGCAGATAGGTGAAAGGAAACGAGTGGCAGGGAAAACAAAGGAATCGGGAGATCGGAGAATTGCTGCAGCACGCTGCCGCGGGCTATTATGCTGCCGCGGGCTATTATGCTGCCGCGGGCTATTATGCTGCCGCGGGCTAGATTGTTGGCAATAATTAGGGGGGGGCGAAGGTTGAGATTCTGTATGGAGGTTGCGCAACGATGATCGTAAGTTTCTGGCATTGGCTGGTGATCGTTTTGGTGGGGGGGGCAGTGGGGCTGATCACGGGCTTCCTGACCACGCGACAGATCGCTGGCGGTGGTTGGCTCTTCCCGGTAGTGGGGATTGTGGGCGCTTTCGTGGCGGACTGGGGTCTGTGCACGGTCTTGAAGATCTACATCGACCTGCCGGTCCTCTATAACCTAAGCCTGCTCTTTTGGCAGCTTCTTGGAGCCATCCTCCTCACCCAGATCCTCAACCTGATGGAAAAAAGGCCCTAAAGGCGATAGTTTTCTTCTTCAGTACGACTTGGCAAAATAGGCCCAGTGGGCTGCGGGCCGACCGCAACAGAGACAAGTTGCTCCTTCGGCCGTATCCGTGGTCAGGCAGCGCACGGTGGCAGTGGTGTCGGCCTTGATGCGGTCTTCGCAAGCGCTCTCTCCGCACCAGGGAGACAAAAGGAAGCCGCGCTGCTC
>CAYXFH010000178.1:0-9201 GCA_964464245.1 uncultured bacterium | reverse complement strand
GAGGAAGGTTTTCTCCAGACGGGACCGGACTACCTGCGGATGATCCGGTCGGAAGGGATAGAGGCTGTCCAGCAGAAACTGCAGGGATTCCTGGAGGAAACATCCCGCAAGGGCAGCGGGGACGACATTACTTTGGGAATGATAAAGCGATCGGAGAAACAGGACTGGGATTGTTGCAATCTCCGGCTCAGCTCATTGGAACGAGACATTGCTGCAAAGGTAAGCATTGAACAACTAGTTTCTTCAAGAGCAGAGGAGGACGAAAAAAGGGCGGAGGAAAGTACCCGGAACGAGAAACACCTTGAAGATACAAGCGAGGAAATAAGAGAGCTCATCAAGACACAGGCGGAACACAGCAACGAGATCGATCAGAAGCTGGCAAACACTCAAGCATTCTTGCAAGTCATCGATCGAAAAAGCAGGAGTCTTACTCAATGGGTTCTTATCGCTGCATTGATATCGTTGGTTTCCATTGGACTCATCATTTACCTATTGTTGCGCTAATTAACATTTGTGAAACAAGGATCGATGATCGCGTCTGCACAACAGACGTGATGATGCAGTATCATTTCTACTGAATGTTTTTCCGTAGTTGGCGCATACCACTGGCAAGCAATTGTTGCAGAAAGAAAGGCGAGTGATGAGCATACCTGGCGGTCCAATGTCTAGCAGGCCCCTCTTTTTTTTCTGGTTGTGCGATTGCTCCGGCTCTATGGCGTTGGACGGCAAAATACAGGCGCTCAACGCAGCAATTCGAGAAGCGATCCCACACATGCAACAAATCGCGGGTGATAATCCAACGGCTAACGTACTGTGCAACACATTGAGTTTTTCATCCGGCGTTCGGTGGGCATCCAACGAACCTATTGCCATTGATCAATACAGTTGGCTTGATTTAGAGGCTGATGAATTGCCCAGGACCGTTGCATTTTCTGCTGAATTCCGCAATCGCCTGGAAAGGGAGGGGGGGCAAACCGGCGATGTACAAATCTCGCTGCTCTGGAATAACCGCAACGATCTTGATCTGCATGTGATTTGCCCTTCGGGCGAGGAGATCTGCTTCGCTCACAAGCGATCCCGTTGCGGAGGAGAACTTGATGTGGATATGAATGTCTCCCCCACGTCCGCGGAACCTGTGGAGAACGTCTACTGGCCGGCAGGTGGAGCGCCTGAAGGTCACTACAAGGTGTGCGTACATCACTATAGGAATCATGGCGTGCAAGGCTGCACCGATCCTACCCGGTACAAAGCGGCCATATCCGCCGGCGGCGAGGTCAGAGAATTTACCGGCCAAATATCTCACAACAAACGATCTTCACCGGCGGAGTTGGTTCATGAATTCGATCTCAATCCCAATTCGAAACGGCCGACTGGTCTTGGCGCCGGAGGAGGAAACACTGCCATGGGCGCTGCTATGCATGCCATGGCCGAGCAACTGCGGATGCCACCGATGCCCTCAAGAGGCTTGCCACCGGTCTTAGTTCTGATTTCAGACGGACAGCCTACAGATGACTTCGAGGGGGGGCTCGCTGCGCTGATGGCGCAAAATTGGGGGAAGCACAGCGTCCGTCTGGCCATCGCCATCGGCGAAGACGCGGACGAGGGGCCATTGAAGAAATTCGTTGGGCACTCGGAGATCCCAGTGTTGAAGGCACGAAACCCGAAAGAACTGACCCGTTACATCAAATGGGCTTCTACCACCGCTCTTCAAGCCTCCTCAGCGCCATCCGTCCAAGGCGGCGAATCCAAGCCGGGAGTTCCTGCGATCGGCCCCATGCCGGATGCTGCAGGGGAGACCGAGATCTGGTAGGTGAGGCAGGATCTTGTTAGGGAAGGAGAAAAAACACCTGGTGGGAAGCCTTCCGCTGGATAAGACGTGGTTATGCATCATGGTAAGATGGGAAACGTGCTTCTCCTTATGATTCCAGCTTCGCTAGCTTTCCGCAGTCCGGCCGCTGCGCATCGCTCGGTGCGATTCGTTCTCGTCGGCGGGTAGGAAACAGGGCATTGGTCGCCAGGAAGTTGCAAGTCTAGATGTTGGGAGGTTCCATGGACCAGCAAGTGCTCGAGGTTCTGAGCAGGCTCCTTCGAGAAAAGGAAGTGACCCTGGTGGAAGACCCAGAATGCTTACAGGGGCTGCTCCTGGACCATTGCAGCGCATCCCGAAAAGAGATCTTCTTGTTGATGAGCGCTGTCGAGGAGGGGATCGCGGCAGAGCTCCTCTCCGCCTCCAAGGGGGTTCCTCTCGAAATGTTGCTCGCTCGATTAGCAAGGAAATTGGTCGATCATCGGGGAATAATGGAAGACTCAGCGCACTGGGCGGTGGAGACTTGGGGGATTGCTTTGGGGGTATTTCAGCCCCAGGGGGGGGAAGAAGGGGCAACTCAGGATTCTTGCCCCCATTGCGGTATGCCAAATATCGGCCAGGCTCGCTACTGCCAACGCTGTGGGGCTACTCTTTGGTTGGAAGAACTCCCTGAAAAAACCCTCGTCGCCTCGGCCGAGTCGCGAGAAACTGAGCCATTGCTTCCCTCAAAAACGAAAATAAGAGGCGCATCAGCGTTGTCGCCTTCATCTCCCTGGCCGATGTTCCGCCATGATCTCCAGCACACCGGCCGCTCCCCTTTCAACGGACTGGTCAATCCCAAGCTGCGATGGAGGTATCAAACCGGAAACAGAATTCGGTCCTCTCCCGCTATCGCTTCGGATGGGACGGTGTACGTCGGGTCCATCGATCATTCCCTCTACGCCCTTTCCCCTTCCGGTCAGTTGCGCTGGAAGTATGAGACTGGGGGTGGGGTCGTTTCCTCCCCCGCCATCGCCTCGGATGGGACGGTGTACGTCGGGTCCGGTGATGGTTCCCTCTACGCCTTTTCCCCTTACGGTCAGTTGCGCTGGAAGTATGAGACTGGGGGCATGGTCGATTCCGCTCCCGTCATCGCCCCGGATGGGACGGTGTACGTCGGGTCGCATGATGCTTCGTTCTACTCTCTTTCCCTTTCCGGACAGCTTCGATGGAAATATGAGACTGGAGGTTGGGTCGAGTCCTCTTCCGCCATCGCTCCGGATGGGACGGTGTACTTCGGATCCTGGGATGGTTACCTTTACGCCCTTTCTCTTTCCGGTCAGTTACAATGGAAATACAAAGCCGGAGTTTGGGTCCGTTCCTCCCCCGCCATCGCTTCGGATGGGACGGTGTACGTCGGGTCCATCGATCATTTCCTTTACGCCCTTTCCCCTTCCGGTCAGTTGCGCTGGAAGCATGAGACTAAGGGCATGGTCGTTTCCTCCCCCGCCATCGCCTTGGATGGGACGGTGTACGTCGGGTCCGGTGATGGTTCCCTCTATGCCCTTTCCCCTTCCGGTCAGGTGCAATGGAAGTATGAGACTGGAGGTGGGGTCGTTTCGTCACCCTCCATCGCTTCGGATGGGACGGTGTATGTCGGATCCGGTGACGGTTCCCTCTATGCCCTTTCCCCTTCCGGTCAGTTGCGCTGGAAGTATGAGACTGGAAAGGAGATCCCCTCCTCTCCCGCCATTGCCCGGGATGGGACGGTGTACGTCGGATCCTGGGATGGCTTCCTCTATGCCTTGGGAGATTAGGATGAACAAAGAGTATGATATGAGTGAAGCGAGCGATGCCGATATCGGTCGCATTTGATCTCGCCGCCTCTCTTCCAGTTGCTTGTCTAAGGAGAGATAAACCTTGAATCACCGAAGAAGGATTGCGCGCCCAGTGCTCCTATTCTCACGGGATGGGGTGAAATGATCACACTCAAAGCGCTTTTCGTGGAAGACGATCGGGTGGACCAGTTGGCGTTCGAACAATTCGTGGAAGAGCGAGGCTTGCCCATCGCCTATGTGCTGGCGGGATCGTTTAACGAAGCCAAATGCCTTCTGAGCCAAGGGGAATTCGATATCATCGTGGCGGACTATTCCATGGGGGACGGAACGGCTCTGGACTTGCTGCCTTTCGCGCCGGGCGTCCCCATGATCCTGATCACAGGCGTGGGAAACGAGGAGATTGCCGCTCGGGCTTTCACAGCAGGGATCTGCGATTACCTGGTCAAAGACGTCGGTCGCAACTACCTGGAACAGTTGCCGGAACGAATGGAGAAAGCCGTGGAGCAACGGAGGCGCTCGGCGGAAGCTCTGCAGGAGAACCAAGCGCTGTATCGCCGTATCGTGGACACAGCCAACGAAGGGATCTGGATCGCCGACCAAGACTACAATACCTCCTTCGTCAACAGCCGGATGGCAGACATGCTCGGTTATCAACCGGAAGAGATGGTAGGAAGACCGATTCAGTATTTTCTTTTTCCCGAGGATCTCGCGGATTTCACCGCCAGAACTAGAGACCGGGGAAGAACCGCGCCTTCGCAGTACGAAAGACGCTGGCGGCACAAAGACGGGAGCGCTCTTTGGACCATCATTTCTACCACCACCGTCAATGAGCAGGGAGAATTTCGCGGTCCATTCGCTATGGTCACTGACATCACCAAGCGCAAAAAAGTAGAAGAGGGGCTGCGGGAGAGCGAAGAAAAGTACCGGGCGCTGGTAGAGAACGCCAATGAAGTCATCCTCGTTGTGCAGGACGGCATGCTGAAGTTCGTCAACCGCATGGCCTGCAAGCTAACTGGCTATTCGGAGCAGGAACTCACTTCCCGGCCTTTTCCCGAATTCATCTATCCGGATGACCGGGGCGTGGTAGTGGAACGCTATCAGAAGAGACTAAAGGGCGATGCGTTTCTACCAAGATATGCTTTCCGGCTGATGACACGCGACGGCGCTATCAAATGGACGGAGATCGGCGCCGTCTTGATTGACTGGGAAGGCAGGCCCGCCACATTGAACTTCCTTACCGACATCACCGAGCGCAAGCGGGTAGAGGAAGGGCTGCGGGAGAGCGAGGAGCGGTACCAGGCTCTTTTCGACCGTTCGCTCGACTGTGTTTATATCCATGATTTCGAAGGTCGCTTCATCGATGCCAACGATGCAGCCTTGAATTTGCTTGGCTACACGAGAGAAGAAATTCGTGGCGTTAATTTTTCCTCGCTGCTGAGCGAGGATCAGTTGCCGCTTGCACTTAAGGCAGTGCAGGAGATTCGGGAAGCAGGTTTTCAAAGGGACTTGACGGAGTACAGGTTGCGGCTCAGGAACGGCAACGACGTGTACATAGAGACAAAAGGATCGGCAATTCTTTCCAAAGGCGCTTATACTGCGATCCAGTCGGTGGCCAGGAATATCACCGAGCGCAAGCGGGTAGAGGAAGCCTTGCAGGAAAGCGAGGAAAAGTATCGCGCCATCATGGAGCAAGCTGCCGACGCTGTCTTCATCCACGACGAGACTGGCCGGATACTGGATGTCAACCGGAAAGCATGCCAGAGCCTCGGCTATTCCCGGGAAGAGTTTCTTTCCAAGTCCATTGGGTACGACGATCCTGAAGCGATTCAAGCTGGAAGGCATGAGCTATGGGGCAAAGTCCTTGCAGGCGAGCAGTTCACTTTCGAGAGCCGCGAGATGCGCAAGGATGGCAGCGCTATCCCCGTGGAAGTAAGATTGGGTTCGGTGCGCCTGCCTTCTGGTTCGGTAATCCTCGGCATCTTGCGGGACATCACCGAGCGCAAGCAAGCCGAGGAGTCCCTGCGGGAGAGCGAGGCGAAGTACCGCCTGTTGGTGGAAAATGCCAACGAAGCGATCTTCGTTGCACAGGACGGCATGCTGAAGTTCGTCAACCGCATGGCAATTGAGCTAACCGGTTATTCAGAGCAGGAACTCACTTCGCGGCCTTTTCCCGAATTCATCCATCCGGATGACCGGGGCATGGTGGTGGAACGCCATCTGAGCCGGTTGAAGGGGGATGTGTCTCTACCCAGATATGCTTTCCGGCTGATGACACGAGGCAGTGGCATCAAGTGGGTCGAGATCAGCTCTGTCTTGATCGATTGGGAAGACAGGCCTGCTACATTGAATTTCCTCGCCGACATTACCGACCGCAAGCAGGCGGAGGAGGTGCTGCGGGAGAGCGAGGGGCGGTATCGCACTTTGTTCGAGACCATGACCGAGGGTGTCGTTTTGATTTCCCCGGATGGTCAAATCTCCCATGCCAATCCTGCGGCGGAACGCATTCTGAAGCTCAATCGTTCGGAAATCGAAGGTCGTCAATACGATGGTCCGGGATGGGAGCTCCTTCGCCCTGATGGGGCGCCGATACCGCCGGAAGAGATAGCCGGCACTTTTGCGATGGGGGGTTTTCGTCCGTTGAAGGATGTCGAAATAGGCTTTAAACATTCGGACGGCTTGATCTCGTGGATCAATGTCAATGCTGCGCCGCTCCTGGACCATGCCGGGGAGCCCAAGGGCGTCGTCAGCACCTTCCAAGACATCACCGAGCGGGAGCAGTTGAAGCGTGAAACAGCCAAGAAGACCACCAGAGATCTGATCTCCGGCATCGCCTACCAGATCCGCAATCCTCTCTTTGTCATCTCCCTGTCGACGCAGTCGATCGAGAAGAAGCTGCCGGCCAAGGATCCCCAGCGCAGATTGACCCAGGCCATCCTGGAGAGGGTACACAAACTGGACGAGGTCACTGCCGCTATGATCCACTTGGGCAAATATCGCCAGTTGCACATCACCTCCGCCAACCTGCACCAATGCCTGGAGCAGGCCCTGATCATGGTTCGGGCCCCGTCCAAAGCCCAGCGAGTGAAGGTCGTCCGGCATTACTATCCCAATCTGCCGCAGGCTTGGATTGACATAGAAGCGATGGATGAGGTCTTCGCCAACCTGTTCGCCAATGCTTTGGAAGCGATGCCGGAAGGAGGCTTTTTGACCGTGGAGACCCAGGCGGAACGCAAAAAGCTGCTCGTGCGCATCCAGGACAGCGGTTGCGGCATACCCAAAACCGCTGTGGAGAGGATCTTCGTTCCCTTCTTCACAACCAAGAAGTTGGGCTCCGGGTTGGGACTGGTCTTCTGCCAACGCATTGTCGCGGAGCACGGCGGACGGCTGACCTTCCAGAGTGAAGTAGAGGGGGAAAGCCGCGGGACCATCTTCCAGATCGCCCTGCCTCTCTCCCGGCCGGCGATGGAAATGCGAAACGGTGAGTAAACGAACGTCGATCCTGGTGATCGACGACGACCTATCCATCAGCGCGCTCTTCGGTGAATTGCTGGGTGACGCGTTCCAGGTGATCGGCGCCAAGAATGGAAAGATCGGCTTACAGAAAGCCGAGCAGGATCCTCCTGACTTGGTTTTCCTCGACCTCCACCTTCCCGACATGGATGGGGAGGAAATAATGAGCCGCTTGCGGGCCTCCGATACGGCTGTCCCGGTGATCGTCCTGACCGGCTTTGAATCGGTGGAGACAGCCGTGGCGATGATGAAGCTGGGAGCTTACGATTACCTCCCCAAGCCTCTCCCCAACGGCCGCCTGCCGATCATCGTCGAGCATGCCCTGGAGAAAACCGCCCTGGAGCGAGAGATCCGCGACCTGAAACGCGGCCGGGGAATCGAAGGGATCATCGGCTCCAGTCCCCAGATCGAAGCGATGCGCCAACAGATCCGCAAAGTGGCCCCCTACGACGTGGCCATTCTCCTGGTTGGCGAAAGCGGCACCGGGAAAGAACTGGCGGCCAAGGCCATTCATGATCTTTCCCCGCGCCATCAAGGGCCTTTCGTGGCGGTCGACTGCAACGCTTTGCCGGAGACGCTCTTCGAGTCCGAGCTCTTCGGCTACGAGAGAGGGGCTTTCACCGGGGCCGACCAGCGCAAGATCGGGCGGTTCGAATTGGCTTCCGGGGGAACGTTCTTCCTCGATGAGATCAGCAATCTGCCGTTGGCCATGCAGACGAAGCTGTTGCGGGTTCTTCAGGAAAAGGTGGTGGAACGGCTGGGCGGGCGAGCGCCTCACTCCGTCGACATCCGCCTGGTTACGGCCACCAACGCCGACCTGGAGCAGGCCATGCGCCAAGGGCGCTTCCGTGAAGACCTCTACTTTCGCATCCAGGTTCTCCCCATCACCATCCCCCCCTTGCGCGACCGGCAGGGCGACATCCCCCTATTGGCCCGCTACTTCCTCGATCGCTTCCGTCGTGAGTTCAACAGGCCGATTGAACGCATCCGCCCGGAAGCGATCGACCGACTGCAGAAATACCCCTGGCCGGGCAACGTGCGCGAGCTGGAGAACGCCATCAAAAGCGCCGTCATCCTGGCTGACCGGGAAATCGGCGTAGAAGACCTCCCCTTGATCCTCAACCAGGGAGTCCCCGTCGCTCTTGAACCGGGACGGCTGGCCGAGACCGAGCGGGAGGCGATCCGTCAGGCCTTGGAAGCGTATGGCTGGAACCGCAGCCGGACCGCCAAGTTTCTGGGGATCGATGAGAAGACCCTGCGCGGCAAGATCCGAAAGTACGAGCTGAAACAAAAACCCTCCTAGCCTGGGCGTTTCTCCCGCATACCCGGGCAGGATTCCCGACATCGAGCATTCGAAAACCCTTCCAGACCGTCAGCGGTCCCTGCAAACCGCCTTCCGGACTAGCTTCGTCGTCATTCCCCATATTTGGCGCCTCCTTTGCTCAGTAGTCTAGTGTGAGACCAAGAGCGCTGGATCGGACCGATAAACTAGGATGAGAAAGAACCTCTTGGTCATTGACGACGAGAAGGAGATCTGCTGGCTGCTTCAGCAGATCCTGAGCCAGGAGGGTTACCAAGTGAGCGCGGCCCACAGCGGCAAGGAAGGATTGGCTCATATCGGGCAAGGTGAAGGGATCGATGTCCTGATTCTCGACTTGCACCTGCCTGACATGAACGGCCTGGACTTGTTGGAGCAGATCCGCGCCGCCGGCCTCCAGACCCCGGTGGTGGTGATCACGGCTTTCGGGGATGAGGAGAGCCGGGAACGCGCCGCTGGGTTGGGGGTGAGAGGCTTCCTCGACAAACCCTTCGAGATCTCTACTTTGTTGGCCGCCCTGCTGGCTCCGTCCGGTAGGCGCAAGACCATAAATTGATGGAAAGGAGGAGAAAATAAATGGCAGTAGAAAAAGCGATTGGTTCTTCCAGCTTGGTCGAAGTGATTGACCGTATCCTGGACAAGGGCGTTGTTGTGGATGCCTGGGTTCGCGTTTCCCTGGTCGGCATTGAGCTTCTGGCAATCGAAGCCCGCGTCGTTGTGGCCTCTGTGGAAACCTATCTGAAGTACGC
>CAYXFH010000177.1:0-5579 GCA_964464245.1 uncultured bacterium | reverse complement strand
GTCTTGAACAGCCACAAGAGCGCCGGGCACCCGCTTCACAAGCTAGTCTTCCTGGCCGACCTGGGCTTTCGGGCAAGCGATCCAGGGATGGCTGCCGTGACCGATCGGGTGCTTGCACATCGCTCCGGCGAGGGGCCTTTTCAAGTGATGATGAACATTTCACGCGCCTACGGGGGAAGTGGGGAGGACCAGTGGGCCTGGGCTCTCTGCGATGCGCCTTTATTGCTCTACGCTCTGTCGCTAGTTGGGTTTGGCGAAGACCCAGGAGTGAAGGAGGCTGTGGAATATCTTACCGGCTTGGTTAGTGAGAACGGGTGCCTGTGCACTGTCTCCCGCCAGTTGGGGTCTTTCTGTGGACCAGGGCGCCGCGCGGATCCCACCCCCTATGCCACATTAGCCATGCTGAAAGCCCTCTGCTTGAACTCGCAGGGCCAACAATTGCTCGCTGCTCGCAGCGGTGCGGAGAGCTTGCTCAACCTTTGGGCGGATCGCCAGACTCGGCACCCCTACATGTTCTATATGGGAACGGACTTTTGCAAATTGAAAGCTCCCTTGGTCTGGTATGACCTGCTTCATTTGGTGGAAGTGCTCTCACGTTTCCCCTTCCTTGCCCAGGACTCTCGTTTGGCCGAGATGTCTGGAATCCTGCGGGGAAAGGCCGACGGCCAGGGCCGATTCACCGGCGAGTCGGTATGGTTGGCCTGGAAGGGGTGGGAGTTTGGCCAAAAGAAAAGCCCCTCCCGCTGGTTGACCTTTCTGGCTCGCCGCGCCCTGCAACGGATCAGCGGCGCCTTTCCGGAAGCCTCCCAGCGCCATCATCTGCTCGTCGGTGAACAGCTTCAGGAATCTTGATCCCTTGGGAGAATTTGACTTCTCCGGCCCAACAGATCCGTAAGTTCCAGGGCGTGATGATAAGGTAGGATCGGCAGCATGATAGCCTGCGGCTGCATGTTCTGTGAAAAAAGGAGGCTTTGGAAATGCGCAGAATTGTTTCGATGTTCCTGGTGTTGCTACTGGCGGTGGGGATCGCTTCTCCCGCTCTTGCTTACACCTTTGCCTGGCCCGAGTTCCGCGGCAACAGCTTCCGCACTGGTCAAACTCCCAACGATATCCTTGGCCCGGATAACCCCGTGCTTGCTTGGAGTTGGGCTCCCGGCGCCCGCCTGGGGATACCCATTGTAGGAAAGGACGGAGAAGTCTACGTGGGCGCGGAAGACGGCTCCGTGGCCGGCCTCCATGCCGACGGGAGCATCGCCTTCAGCAACCAGGCGCTGGGTCCCGTCTTCTACCCACCCGTCTTAACCTCGCAGGGAATGGTCTATGTGAGTGGCAATCCGGATGGCCCGGGGCTAACTTACCTGGAAGCGTACCGGCCAGGAGGAGCCGGGTGGACCTACACGCCGCCGGCGGGTAAGATCATGACTGCTCCGCTGGTAGATGGGACCGCTATCTATTTCGGCCTCGTCGATCAGTCCTCTGGTACAACGCACACCAGCCTGGTGGCGGTGGATCTGGATGGTCAAACCCTCTGGTCAACCCCTCTGGAGTGGGGCGGCCAACCAGGAGGGCTTCCCAGCTTGGCCCCGGCCTTGTGGCGGGGCGCTGATGCCACAACCCAGATTCTACTGGGCACAGCAGCGGGCCCCAACAGCGAACTGGGCGGCCTTTGGCGCTTTCGGGAGGACGGTTCAATCGCTGTCTACAATCCGATGGGCCTTGGCTTGGAAGGCATGCCGGCTGTCGGCCAGGACCGCACTATCTACGCTGCCACGGCGAGCGGCGCCCTGGAGGTTTACAGCGATGGGGGCGCTTACTCCGGTTCACCCAGCTTGGGTTTGGGGGGAGCGACCGTCTGGAACGGATCTCCCGCTGTGTCTGCGGATGGGACCATCTATGTAGGCGTCAACCTGCCCGACGGCAGTGGTTCGTTGATGGCCATTAATCAGACAGGGAACATTCTTTGGGGGATTTCCTACGCTTTCGGCATGGCCGATGTGCGCCCGGTGGTGGATGGCGCTGGCACGATCTACTTTGCCACCACCCGGTTGAGTTTCGACTACGCGGCCCAGACTACTCGCTGCGACGTCTTTGCCATTCGTCCCGACGGCAGCGAGAAGTGGCACTTTGAACACCAGTTGGCCACTCCCTGTGCTCCCGTCTCCCGCTTCGGCTATGCGCCGGACTTGGCCTTTGGGCGCAACACGCTCTACCTGGCGGCCGGCAACGAGCTGCTGGCGATCACCCAGGGCGCCCCCAGTCCCACTCCCAGCCCTTCTCCCACCGAACCACCCCTGTTCTCAGACCTGCCATCTGACTACTGGGCTTTGGATTCCATCAAGAAACTGGTGGATTACGGCGTGCTGAACGGCTACCCGGACGGCGCCTTCAGAGCGGAGAAGGCGGTCACCCGGGCCGAGTTCTGCAAGATGATCCTGCTTGGCTTGTCCTATCCCCTCGGCGTTTCGGCGTCGCCCACTTTTCCAGACGCGCCCCCCGACCATTGGGCGTATACCTACGTGGAGACCGCCTTCAAGGAAGGGTTGGCGATAGGCTACCCGGATGGCTCTTTCCGACCGGAGGGCTACATCACCATCGCTGAAATCCTGACCATCCTGGTTCGAGCCGCTCAGTGGGTAAAGGTCAACCCAACGCCGCCCCCCACCTTTTTTGTGAAGGAGCCGGACGGCGCCGTGCGCAACCTTAGCTCGGCAGACTGGTTCTATCAAACAGTGGGCGCCGCTTTCACGCACCACTTGCTGCTCTACCCGGAGGATCCCCATCTCGCCACGGAAGGGGCCGGCTCAGGCGAGCTGTCCGTCGCTTTCAATACGCCCGCCACCCGCGCCCAAACTGCCGTCTTCCTCTGGCGGCTGATGGGACAAGCCTGACCCCGAGGCAGGTCTTTAATTTTTTCATTTCAGCATGATTCTGCCAACCATCTTGTAGCTGAGACGGGCGCAGCGAACTCCTCCAGCCGGCAGGTGCGGAACCTCATTACCTGTTCACAAGCTTTTCTGATCGAAGGAAAGGAGCTGCAACAATAGAGCGGTTCACGGTCCCTACGCTCGCTACAAGAGGGTGTTGACACTTGGAAGTGAGAGGATTGTAAGTGAAGGAACTGACATCTTGTTCTGTACACCGCCTCCCCAAGTCGATGATGCGCTCCAATGCGGTGTGACCTCCGTCTGTAAGCGTCAGGGGCGGTGCTTGCAAGAGACGGGCGTGTCGGACCGGCGGACGAGTCGTTTGCGCAGGATCTTTGCTGTTCGCTTCAGCTTGCTGGATCCGGATCCGCCCCGCGAGGTCCGTACGATAAGCGTTGGAAAATCCAGGTGAACCTCCCCGGGAAGATTTCCTGAAACCCCTTCGTTTGCGGCTCAGCGAAGCGACAAAGGCCGCGCACTTGCCGCAACACATCATGGAGGTGGATTACTCGCTGGGGCAAATCTTAGCGTCCATCTATCAGGATCCGGACTTACGCGAAAGCTTGGCGTTTATGGGTGGGACGGCATTGAGAAAGGCATACTTTCACGATTGCCGGTTCTCGCTGGAGAATCCGTCCAGCCTACGGCAGGGCAGTTTGAGGAACATGGCACTGGTATCAGAAGTGAGTGGATTTCATAATGGCAACGAAACGGTACATGGCGTACCATAGGGGCTAGTGACATACATGGACGAACGGGAAGATAAAGAACGAGCGCCACGAAATCGGACAATAACTCTGTCAGGCGAGGAGCGGGAGCGATACTCCCACAAACTACTTCGGCTCAAGGGACGGATTGATGCCAAGAAACTTACTAACACGACAATCAATCAAGACCTCTTTCAAATTCTTGACCATCTACCCACCCGGTTCGTTGACCTTCTCTTCATAGACCCCCCTTATGATCTCACCAAAGATTTCGGGACAACGTCATTCAAAGAGACGAGTTCCGAGGAATACGCATCGTGGGTTTCCTCTTGGCTCCCGCGGCTTCTGCCCATTCTCAAGCCCACCGCTTCAGTTTACATCTGCGGCGATTGGCGGTCATCGGGGGTGATTCAGTCTATATCCGAAAAGCATTTGGTGAGTCAGAACCGGATCACCTGGGAGAGAGAAAAGGGCCGCGGCGCAAAACGCAACTGGAAGAACTGTTCTGAGGACATCTGTTTCTGCACGGTTTCCAAGGATTTCTTTTTCAACGCCGATGCAGTGAGTCTGAAACGACGGGTCATTGCTCCGTATAAGGATGCAAGCGGCAAACCCAAGGATTGGGACCAGACGAAGAACGGCGGTTTTCGGTTGACATGTCCCTCGAATCTTTTGACGGACTTGACCGTGCCATTCTGGTCAATGCCGGAAAACACGGATCATCCGACACAGAAGCCCGAGAAACTGCTTGCGAAGGTGATTTTGGCGAGTTCCCGAGAAGGCGATTTTGTATTCGATCCTTTTCTCGGGTCAGGAACGACCTCTGTTGTCGCCCGTAAACTAGGCCGGCTCTATTGCGGTGTTGAGATTGATGCCGAATACTGCTGCCTTGCCGAGAAAAGGCTGGCCATGGCCGAGGCCGACAACACGATTCAGGGATACTCAGAAGGCGTGTTCTGGGAACGGAATTCCCTCGTCTATCAGAATGGAAATGCAGGAACCGGCAACGTAGCCACAGACCAGTTGGCCCTAAGCTTGCGCGAGGAATAGACAGGTATGCGAAGTAAACTGTTTTACAGCGGCGAATACCGCCGTATTGAGTCTGAGATCAAGATATTGTTGAACTCGCAACCCGAGTTCTTGAGCGCTAGAACCGCATCCAGCACGCCGGCAACCGGCGATGCGATTCAAGAAATTCTGGCTGACAAGTTTCGAGCGTTGTTGGGCGGTATCTGCCAGGAGTATTCGGCAGACTTTGCCCGTCGCGCCATGGCTGACTTGGCTTTTAAGGACACGGACGACATCTACTACGTTGTTGACGTGAAGACGCACAGAAAAGAAGAAGGATTCCACATGCCTAATCTAACCTCGGTTGAGCGTCTTGCACGGTTTTACGAAGACGACATGAACTGCTTTATCGTTCTCACGGTCAGTTACAGAATAGATGGAACGAAAGTATTAGCGCAGGACGTACACTTTGTCCCGATCGAGTTCCTGTCATGGAAGTGCCTTATCATTGGCGCGCTCGGATGGGGACAGATACAGATTGCGAATTCGGATCGTATCGACGTGGCGCCTGACTATTCCCGGAAGAAATGGATGCTGGAACTTTGCGATACGCTTTTCGAGTTCTACCCTCATGAGATCAGCAAGATCGGCGAACGAATTGACTACTTCAAAAAAATCAGGGAACAATGGGAGAAGAAGGCCGAAAGCTAGATCCTGCTCCCTGAGGGTGGACATGTCCACCCCTAACCTTCCTTATCAGATTCCTTGGTTTCACCAACCACGGCAGGAATGCTAAATATAAAGACCTGACCCCATAGGCTCGGACTCTAGCTCTTCGCCAGCAGGATTCGGCTGATGCTCGTAAAGTGCAGGCCGGTGTGTTGGGCTAGCGCATGTTGGCTGTATCCATGCTGCTCCACGGCCTCGCGGATCTTCTCAT
>CAYXFH010000176.1:0-30422 GCA_964464245.1 uncultured bacterium | reverse complement strand
GCGCCAATCGCAGTCCGCTTGGCAGAACAAATCCAGACTTCATTCATTCCACTCTTCTCCTTCTAATCGTGATCTTATTTGTGAATCCCATTCTCGCATCACCGCACAGGAACGATCGAACGATGCGACTGATTTAATAAGCTGTCTTCGAAGACAAGGGTCAGTAATCCCTTGTTGATTGATTCGGAGGTTGAGAATTGAAATCTCTAAGGCGGCAGTCAAGAGGGCAAGGGCGGCTCCGACATCGCTGAGGACGCGGACGTTGCCGTGTTCTTGCAGAGTCGCCAGCGCGTCTTGCAGGCCGGAAACCTCCTTTCCCAAAGCCATCGGCGGGCGGCAAGTCCCCTCTATCGCCGCCCGGAGGGCTTCCTCCCGAGCAGCCGGATCCTCAAAAGACATCCGAGTGGCTGCCATCCAACGCTGGAAGGCGGCTGAATCCTGGTCGGCAAAGATCAAACAACGGTCGCGGCTCTCTAAAAAACGCTCTTCCAATTTCTTCATTGAATCGGCCACAGAGGTATAACGGATTCCCTGGCTGAGCGCCGCCACCATCGCCCCAAGACTGGCGCCCATGGCGGCTACCAGGCCGGCAGCCGCTCCTCCGCCGGGTGTCGCCGCACGGGAGGAGAGCTCCTTCAAGAATGCGCCCAAGTTCATTGCCTGATAGTTGGTGGAAGTCATTTGCTCGATCGAATCCAGCAGATAGCCTTGGCTACTCCCGCAGCAATTCTCGAGGGCAGGTTTTAGCAATCCCCAAGATGGTTCGAGCCTCATCTGGTTCAGCCACCTCCCGTCCTAGTTCCCTCGATAGCCTGGCGATCCGCTCTACAAGCTGCCCATTGCTAGCAGCCGGCTCGCCCTTGCGGTAGAAAATATTGTCCTCGAAGCCGCAGCGGACGTTTCCCCCCATCACGATGGCCACGGCGGCCAGTTGCAGTTCTGCCCGGCCAATCCCAGCTACTGTCCAGGTGCAGCCATCGGGAATGCTCTCCACTAGATAGACCAGATCGCGGACGGTAGCCGTGATTCCACCTGGAACCCCCATGACAAAATCGAAGTGGAGGGGCAGGTGGAGGATCCCCTTCTTGACCAGACGCAAGGCATTGGCAATCATGCCCGCCTCGAACACCTCTATTTCCGGTTTGATGCCTCGCTCTACCATTATGCGGGCAAAACTCTCAAGGAGGTCAGGAGGATTCCAGAAGACGCCTTCCCCGAAATTGACTGTACCGCATGTTAATGTGGCCATTTCCGGGTTGAGGGTGAGTGGAGACGATCGTTCTTCGTCGCTCATCCCCACTCCTCCCCCGGTGGAAGTCTGGATGATGATGTTGCAGCGACTGCGGATGGCTTCCATCGCCCGCGCGAATACGAGCGCATCCTGGGTGGGCGAGCCATCGTCCTTGCGCACATGCAAGTGAATCATTGAGGCGCCGGCCTGGTAAGCCCGAAAGCTCTCCTCGCTCAACTCCTGCGCCGACACCGGCAGTGCCGGGAAATCCGTTTTACTCACTTCCGCGCCACAAATAGCGGCGGTGATGATCAGTTTTTCCATCGTAATCTAGCCCTCCTCGCACAAGCTCTGATAAATTGGTGGAACAGGGGGTTCGGTTTTCCTGGCCTTGAAGTCAGTTCTGGGTGGAATTGAGTCCCTAGGAACCAGGGATGCCCGGGTAGTTCAACGATTTCGGCTAAGTCCAGCTCCTCGTTTCGTCCGGAGACCACCAAACCGTTCCGCTCCAAGATCTGGAGATAGCCATTGTTCAATTCGTAGCGGTGGCGATGACGCTCCCAGACAATCGCTTGGCCATAGGCTCGCCAAGCTTCGCTTCCCTCTTTTACCAAGCAAGGATATGCTCCCAGGCGCATGGTTCCACCTTTGTCCGCCAGTCCGCGTTGTTCTGCCATAAGATCGATGACTGGGTAGGGTGTGAGGGGATCGCACTCCGTGCTGTTAGCCCCCTCCAAACCACAGATATGGCGAGCGAACTCAATGACCGCGCATTGCAGCCCCAAACAAAGGCCAAAGTAGGGGATGCCTTGGCAGCGAGCGTATTCCACTGCTCTTATTTTCCCTTCCACCCCCCTGGAGTCGAAACCGCCCGGCACTACGATTCCATCCAGGTCGCCGAGTATTCCAGAGAGATCCTTCCCCTCCCGTACCTGACCGGAGGTCAACTTCTCGGAGGAAACCCATACCAACTGGAGGTCCAACTCCTCTTCCAGGGAGGCGTGCTTGAGGGCCTCGTTTACTGAGATGTAGGTATCGCCCATCCCTACGTATTTGCCCACCACGCCGACGCGGAGCTGCGGATGCGGGTTCTCTAGGATACGTTCCAGCCGTTCCCATATTGCCAGATCTGCAGTACGCCTTTCGCCGAGGAAACGGTCCAAGATGGCGGAGAAACCCTCCCGCTGCAAAAAAAGAGGGACCCGGTAAATAGAGTTCAAGTCGGGTAGAGAGATCACCTGCTCTTGATCGACGTCGCAGAAGAGAGCCACTTTCTCCCGCAGCTTACGGGAAATCGCCCGTCGCGATCGGCAAACGACAACATTCGGTTGGATGCCGATACTGCGCAACTCGGCGACAGAGTGCTGGGTCGGTTTGGTCTTTGCCTCTTGTGTGGTTTCCAGGAATGGCACGAGGGTGGTGTGGACGTAGAGAAGATCTTCCGGCGGAAAGCTGCGACGCAGTTGGCGGATGGCCTCCAGGAAGGGGAGCCCTTCGATGTCACCCACCGTGCCGCCGATCTCCACCACTAATATTTCCGCTTTGGAGTGTTCGAGGGCGCCCTTGATGGCATCAATGATCTCGTTGGTTACGTGCGGAATCATTTGCACCGTGGCTCCCAAATACTCGCCTCGCCGTTCTTTGGCGATCACAGCCGAGTAGATCCGGCCTGAGGTGACATTGGCCAACTGGTCCAGATCCTCATCGATGAAACGCTCGTAGTGGCCCAAGTCGAGGTCTGTTTCGGCGCCATCTTTCAACACGAAGACTTCTCCATGCTGGTAGGGGCTCATTGTGCCTGCGTCCACGTTCAGGTACGGGTCGCACTTGATCATGCTCACCCGATACCCTCGCCCCTTAATCAGGGCGCCGATGGAAGCGGCCAGAATCCCCTTGCCGATCCCAGAAACAACCCCACCGGTGATGAAGATCAGTTTGTTCATTGGGCTTTTCGCAGGAGCTCTTCGACGATTAGGCTGGCCACCGCCAGCGGTGTCGTGCCTGGCCCGAAGGCGGCGTCAAAGCCGACCTCCAGTGCGACCTGGCTATCGATGTAGGGTCCTCCGCAGATCAAGAGAAGATCCTGCCGTAGTCCCTCCGCCTCGAGCATCTCGGCGAGAAGAGACAGATTCTCCAGATGGGCATTTCTTTGCGTAACCACTTGCGAAACGAGGACAACATCGGCACGCTGTTCCCGAGCCGCTTCCAGAACCTCATACGGAGGCGCCTGAGCTCCTAGGTTCACCACCCGGAACTGAGGATACCTCTCCAGACCGGATTCCCCGCCGAAGCCTTTGGCGTTGAGGATAGCGTCCAGGCCAACGGTGTGGGCATCAGTCCCAATGGTGGCGCCGACCACCGTCACCCGTTTCTTCAACTCAAACTCCAACAGATGGTTGATACGCCAGAAATCCAATAAAGGCCGTTCCACCTCGGTGAGATGGATAGCCTGATCATCGATTTCCACCGTGGTCGCGCCGTAAAGGATATAAAAAGAGAAGCCGTTCCCCAGGTCGAGAGCAGAGACCAAGCGGATCTGTTCCAACCCCAGGCGACCAGCAATGGACTTAGCAGCTTCCCGGCTCCTGGCGGAGAGAGAGATGGGAAGACTGAAGGACAATTGCACGGCGCCATCATTGAGGCGGTCACCGTAGGGACGGATGAATGGCCGCTCTTCGCTCACACTGCAGCCCGCGGCAGCTCGATAGCTCCCGGCAGCTCGATAGCCCCCGGCAGCTCGATAGCCCCCGGCAGGGTGTTCTGTGCCACCTTTCTTCTGGCTCTCCGCACTACCTCGCGGTCGAGGAAGGGATTCAGGTAGAAGTGCCCTTTGCGGAAGACGCCATCATAGCCTCTCCCGCCCCTCGTGGCGCGTTTGATGGCAGAGAAGGCGCCGCTGGCCAGGGAGTTCCATAGCCCATCCTCGGCAATTCGGGCCAGAGATTCCTCGGTTCTAGCGAGAAGCTGGCGGGCGCGGGCGGCGCCTTGGCCATTGGGTTTAAATCGCACTTCCTGCCCCAACGAGCCGGCCGCGCGACGAACGTGCAAGGCAGACTCCAAGCTCAGGTAGCGGTCTTGCAGATAGGGGGTATGAATCGCTTCGGTCGGCATCCCCAAAAGGACGATCGCCTGATCGGTCCAAACAGCTACCAAGTTGAAGAGTGTATCCAAGACGTGAGCGAAGAAAATGTTCCCGCTCTTGTAACGGGTGGGAGGCATGAATTTGACCGGTGAGCGGGGAAAAAGCTGTCGCACCAACTGTGCTTGAACCAGCTCCCAAAGAAAACTGTCCCTTAGCGAAGGGTCCAACTCGGCGGCATGACCCAGGCCGATCCGTTCCTCGCGCATCCCGGCGTTCTTAGCCAATTGTTCGTTGATGAACTGGGAGACAAGCACGATCGAGTATTCCTCGTATGCATCGATGGTCTTGATCAGGTTGTCCTCGCCAGTGACGATGGTTGTATCGAAAAGACCCAACAAGTAGCGCGAAAAATGCTGATCAACCATGGTGCGAATCATGTTCAAGTCACGAAAGAGAATCCCGTAGAGGGCGTCATTGACGAGGATGTCTAAACCCTCCAGAATTCCCAAGGCGGCGATTTCGGCCATGCAAAGGCCAGAGCAATAGTTGACCTGGCGGACATAGCGATTGGATTGACGGGAAGCCTCGTCCAAGGCGCCTCGCATCAAGCGGAAGTTCGCTCCAGTGGCGTAAGTGCCGCCGAACCCCTCGGTGGTAATCCCTTCGGGGACATAGTCCAGCAAGCTCTGTGCTGTAGAGCGGATCACCGCCACAGCATCGGCGCCCTGTTCTGCGGCTGCCTTGGCCTGTTCGATGTCGTCGTAAATGTTTCCGGTGGCGACGATCACATACAGCCATGGGGAAGGAGTTCGGGCCAAGCTTTCCTCCATCTCGCGCCGCTGGCGCCGTTTGCCTAAGAGAGTGACCAAGGCATCCTGAACGATCCCTCGGCAGTGGTTTTCAATCGCTCGCCGAAGTTGGCGAGGCAGCCGCACAAGGTCAAGCGACCCTGCGCCCACGCGTTCGGCGATGCCTTGGAGCGTTTCCCCCGTGGCCAAGATGGCGTTGCTTAACCAATAGAGCGCACCGTCCTCCAAGGCTCGCTGCCCGGCGAGCTGATCGATGAAACAATTCACCAACGGCACACTCTCTTGATTACTGCCCTCGATGCCGACCAAACGCAGGAGAGAACGCTCAACCGAGATGGTGGAGAGTGGGCTGATCTCAGCTTGCACTCCCCCCGCGATGGAAGCGGCCAGTTGCCGACAATGGCGTACTTGTTCAGTAGGAATCGGTAGTCTCATTGGCAATCTTGTTTTTCCCTCACAGTCGCGAGATCGCGGTCTTTTCCCTGTGTTCCACCTCAGGGACCCTTCGCTTGCTCAAGGGTAAACTCCGCTTTGGAGAGTTTCCGTGAATCCTCTAGCCAACTCTATCACCTCTTCTTCCAGCCCCAATAAGAGGGCGATCTTGAGGGCATCATGGGGCACCCGGCGTTCGGGCTCGACTCTCTCCAGGCGGTACTGCATCAGGCTGGAAAGGATAGCCTCCCCGCCCTGTCGAATGAGCGCCCGCACCTGTTCAAGGCTAATCTCGCCAAGCCCTGCCATCTGCCAGTGCATTACGCCGGTAGCTTGAGCCAAACCCTCGAAGTGAGAGGTGAAAAGGGCGCTTCCTGGGAGTTGATTGGTGCGCAGAAGGAGAGCGGCATTGATGGCAAAACCCTCGGTAGGATTGGTTCCTCGAGCTAGCTCATCGATTAGGAGCAAGCCTATCCTTCGGTGGCGCCCTAACACCCGCTTGATCCCGGCCACCTCCGCTGCGAAGGCGGAGAGGCCGTCCTGCTCGCGGCGTCGAGTGGAAAAAAAGAGGAAATCCCGCAGCGCCCACTCCATCGCCCGGGACGGCGCTAGGAAACCGTGCTGGGCCATGGCACAGGACAACCCAATGGTCTTAAGAAGGACGGTTTTCCCGCTCATATTGGCGCCGCTGACTAACGCCGATCCTTTGAATAGCTTGATGCTGAGGGGTTGGAAGGGGATGCCCCGCTCCATCATGCGCACGCTCATCGGCCAGTGGCGGCCTTCTTCCAGTCGAAAGACGACCGGTGAGGAAGCAGGGAGGAGGTGGGGCAGCACACCACGGTAGCTGTTAGCAAGTTGACTCTTGGCCAACAATAGGTCGAAGCGGCCCATTCGCTCCAGATCCTCGAGCAAACTTTCGGACTGTTCACCGATGGCCTTTCCTAGCCTAGCCCGGATCGCCTTTCCCTCTCTCTCCTCGGCGATCGCTAAAACCTCCAACTCTTCCGTCCATTTAAGCGCCTTTGGGGAAAGCCGAAAGCGGAATACTAGCGCATGCACACTCTCGCTGCGAAGGATGAAACAGCCAGCTTCCTGGCAACGGCTGGCGCCTGGGCTTCCACGCTGGACCGTGATCTCTTCATCCCGCCCGAGGCGAAGCCCGTCCGGGCGAAGCAGTTCATTGACCGCTGCCCGTTCTGCCGATAACCTCCTTTCTAGTTCCTCCTTGCGGAGGCGAAGCTTTCCTAGCATGGGGGAATAGGCTTCTGTCAAGGAGAAAGTCTGAGGGCTTTGGCCCCCCCAAGAGAGGAGGCGGAGGAGCGCCGTACTGCCCTTTGGTCGAAGAGAGGTCAAGAATGCAAGTCCAGGCAGATCCATGGCTTTTCGCAATCTTCCCAAGAGGTGGAGCAAGCGTTTGCACTCGAACAGCTCCACTATGGTTAGTACAAAGCCTTCACGGGCTTGGCGCAGTGATCGACGGATGTCCTTCATATCGTGCAACAAGGCAGTTTGTTCAGCCCCCCAGGAGGGGTGATCCAGTAAAAAGGAAGCCATGGCCTTGGTTCGGCGGAGCTCGGCCCTTAGTTCTTTTTCCTGTCCGATCCGGTAAGGTTGAATCCGCCCTTTGACTTCTCGGCCGATGGAGGAGTGCGTTTTTACCAAGCCTAGGAACTCATCCCATTCCAGGCTGGCTCGTGTCTCCAGATCAAGAAAGAAGCTCTCGCTCACTGCAGTTGCTGGCACTCCACTGACTGGAAAACGATCCGCGCTTCCTCCAGCAACATCTCAGGACTCTCCATATGACCATCCAAAGCACGCGGGTTGACAGCTACCCAAGCTAAGGTTGCTTTCTCCCGCGCGAAGAATGACCATCCCCCCCGCCACAGCGCCTGCCAGCGCTCTTGGCTGCAGAGAAGATGCCAAGGTTGGTCAAGTAAAAGAGCTAAGGGAGACGGGAAGCGGTCTAACAACTGAGCGGTTCGATCGGTGAAAGCGCCGGGCCAGTAGAGCGCCTCCGCAGTTGCAAGATCAGCAGCTTGATAGCCCGCGGCAGCGCGTTCTGAGTTAAGTTCAGGAATCGAAACCCAGTGGTCTTTTTGCCAAAAGGCAGGCTGTCCTCGCTTTCGAGGGGCTGATGGAGAAGGAACTACCCAATGGCCTCTGGGCATCAGGGCGATGGTTCCAAGGCGCTCCTGTTGCTCCTTCCGAACCCAACGGTCGACAGGGTCGGCGCCCATCGCCAAGACGTAGCACTGTGCGAGGTGTGAATCGCTCGCCGATAAGCGACCAAAGGAACCATCCACCACCACTAGTTCGGCCCCTTCGGCAATCAAGCGCTGCGCAGCTTCAATCGTATCATGCAATGTAACTGGGCCGGCGATGACAGCCTCGCTTGCCTGCCGAGCCCTCCCGATCAGCACCTCACCCCATGGAGTGTTGGCCTCCAACTCCTCTCGCAACTCCAGGTGATGTGTCAGCTCACAGTTCTTAGCCAGCGCCACCAATGTATCCTTGGACAGACGCAGCGGGGTAGCGTGCCCCCCTTTTCCTACGGAGATCACGCCGAGTCTTCTCTTATTATTTAACCCCGCCTCCAGCAAGGCGTTGGCCACAGTCGTCTTTCCCGAGCCTCGCCCGGTTCCCACCACGCTCACCACAGCCGGCCAGGAAAGGCACTCCGGCAATTTCAATGATCGCCTCTTCGCCCGATCTTGCCGTCGAGCACACTGTTTTGGGCGGATCCATCGCGGTTACAGGTGGGGCAATGGGCCGGATCATGACGGGACATCGTTTCGGGTTCCGGATAGGAATAGACCAAACCCTGATAGTTTCGCAAGACCACGTTTTCTGGAGACATCGAGAGCACGTAGTTCGGTGCGACCGGGATTTTCCCTCCACCGCCCGGAGCATCCACCACGAAAGTGGGAACGGCCAGGCCGGTGGTATGACCTCGCAGGGCTTCCACCATCTCGATTCCCCGCAGCACTGAGGTGCGGAAGTGGCTGATCCCCTCCGAGAGATCGCACTGATATACATAATAGGGGCGCACACGGATCTTCAGCAGATCATGGACCAACTGCTTCATGACCGTCGGGCAATCGTTGATCCCTCGCAGCAACACGCTCTGGTTACCAAGGGGAATACCGGCATCCGCCAACTTCGCGCAGGCTTCGGTCGATTCCGGGGTAATCTCACGGCTGTGATTGAAATGCGTGTTCAACCAAAGGGGATGATAGCGCCGCAACATCGTCGCCAGATCATCGGTGATGCGTTGCGGGAGGGTCACCGGAACCCTGGAACCGATGCGAATGATCTCTATGTGGGGAATCTTGCGTAACTCAGCCAGGACGAATTCCAGCAACTCCTGCTCCAGCAGGAGGGCATCCCCGCCGGAGAGGACGATATCGCGCAGCGCCGGAGTCCGGCGGATGTATTCCAACGAGCGATCCAATTCCGCCTTGGAAAGTGAGCGATCGTAAGTTCCGGCGAAACGGCGGCGGGTACAATGCCGGCAGTACATGGCGCACTGGTCGGTGACCAAGAAGAGGGCTCGGTCGGGGTAACGGTGGGTCAGTCCAGGGACCGGCGAGTCAGTGTCCTCGTGCAAAGGATCGAGCTGATCGAATTGACCGCGGACTGTTTCTTGAGCCTGAGGCACTGCTTGCAAGCGAACCGGGCAGTTGGGATCGTCCGGATCCATCAGCGATGCGTAGTATGGAGTGATGGCCATGCGGAAGCTTTTTAAGGCAAGTCGAACTCCCTCTTCCTCAATCATGGGGAGGTGGATCACTTCTTTCAATTCGTCAACTGTGGTCAAGCGATGCTTCAACTGCCAGCGCCAATCTCCCCAATCTTCCAGAGACACATCGCGCCAAGGATTGATCTCGTTCCAGGTTCGCATGAGTGACGATCTTCCTTAGAGAAACATTCTTTCGAAGAGAGCTCTCAATTTCGGGCTCTCCCGCATCAGCTCCAAAGCGATCCGATCATGACCTTTGGCAAAACCGTTGCCGATGATCATGTTCACGTCCTTGCCGATGCCTTCGGCTCCCAAGGCAGCCGCAGTGAAGCTGGTAGCCATGGTGAAGAAGTAAACGACGCCACCCTCGCGGGTGCTCATAATGGAGGCCATTTCAGTGCCTGGGATGTTGACGCAGTTAATGGTGACGTCCATCAGTTTCCCATCCATGACCTCAAGTATTTGTTCGTACACTTCCAGCGGCTTTGTGGCATCCCCCTGGATAGCCAGGTCAGCGAACCCGCTCTCGCGTATGCGTTCGGTGGAGGAGGCGCTGTGACCCAACCCGATTACTCGGCCGGTTATTCCTGCCCGCTTCTTGGCTTCGTAAAGACAGAGAAGCCCCGACTTGCCTCCACCGCCGATCACCAGCGCTGCGTCGCCAGGCTTGACCAGCCGCGCGGTCTGAGCTGGAGCGCCCGCCACATCGAGAAGAGCGAGGGAGAGACGATCCGGAAGGTCAGCCGGTAGTTTAGCATAGACGCCTGATTCGAAGAGCACGGCCTGTGCTTCTACCTCCACTTGGTCCTTCTCAAGGTCGATTTTCTTAATTCGTTTCAAGGCAAGGGGAGTCAGGGTGAGAGAGACCAGTGAAGCGATTTTATCGCCAGGCTTCAGGTCTCGACTGGCCAAGTCCACGCCCACGCGCTTCACGGTACCGATGAACATGCCTCCTGAGCCAGTGACCGGGTTATGCATCTTTCCATGCTCTTTGATAATCTTTTTAATCAAACCAGCGATTTTAGTGGTATCGCGCTCTCCCTCCTCCTCCAATTGGGTAAAACTGGCGGCATCAATGTTCAATCGCTCTACATCCACCAAAATCTCATTGTCGCGGATCGATCCCATGTCGTTGTCCAGCCTCTTGGCTGCTTGCGGCATTACTCCTTGCGGCTCCAACACGCGATGAATCCCAAACGGATTTCCCTTTGCCATCTTCTTTCTCCTTCCTCGTATCACCCTGCCGGGGGTTATCAAGCTGCCGGGGGCTATTTACATGGTCTCCGGGGCGCTCAGCCCCAATAGAGTTAAGATGTTACCGAGCGCAATGCGAAATGCTGAGACTAGATTGAGTCGCGCCTGCTGCAAAGAAGCATCCACTCCAAGGATGCGGTGGTCATGGTAAAAAGAGTGGAAATCCCCGGCTAACTCCTTGGCGAAACCGGTTAGACGATGCGGAAGCAAACAGGTGGCGGCGGCTGCGATCTCCTCTGGGGCAAGAGCGATCTTGGCCAGAAGACGATGCTCGGCCGGCCCATAGACCTGACAGGTCTTTAGGTCTATTTCACCGGTCGCCAAACCTCTGTGGATTGCTTCTCTTTCCACCGAGAAAGCGCGTGTGTAGGCATACTGAACGTAATAAACCGGGTTCAAGAGGGATTGCTGCTTAGCTAGGTCGAGGTTGAAGTCTAAGGTGGAGTCAGGGCTGCGATCGAGTAGGAAGAAGAGTACGGCGTCTCGTCCGACCGCTTCAGTGACTTCATCGAGGGTCAGAAACTCTCCCGTGCGCTTGGACATCTTTACTTCCTCCCCTTGCTCAAACCATCGCACCAATTGATAAATCAGCAAGGTCAAATCGTCGGCGTCGTAACCAAGGGCTTGGAAAGCAGCCTTGTTGCGCATCACATAACCGTGGTGATCCGGACCCCAGACGTCGATGATCCAATCAAAACCACGCTCTCGTTTGTGCAAATTGTAAGCGATGTCCCAGGCAAAATAGGTAGGCTCACCGTTGGAACGGATCACCACCCGATCTTTGTCATCTCCAAAGGCTGTGGAACGAAACCAGAGCGCCCCATCCCTCGGATAGAGAAAACCTGCATCTTCCAGTAGAACTTGTGCGCGGTGCAAGAATCCATCGCGCTTCAACGAGCTTTGCGAAAACCAGGTGTCAAAACGAATGCCAAGCCCATCCATGGTTTGACGGTGAGCTCGGGCCACCTCCTGCAGGCCGAAGCGTCGCAGCTCGACCAGCAGATCCTGGAAAGGAAGGTGAGCCCACTCGAAGTGTTCCTGGGCAGCCCGTTGGCCTATTTCACGCACATACTCCCCTTGGTAGCCGTTTTCTGGGAAGATCGATTCTTGACCCAGCGCTTCACGGTAACGCGCAAGCAGGGACAAGGCGAAAGTGTCCACCTGCGTGCCGAAATCATCGAAATAGTATTCACGGGAAACCTTGTGTCCCCACGCTTCCAACAAGTTGGCAGCGACAAACCCATAGCAAGCGCCACGTGCGTTTCCCAGGTGGATGGGGCCCGTTGGATTGGCTGAGCAAAACTCCACGTTGACTTGCCGTGCTCGTTTCTGCTGCCAGTGACCGTAGCCAGCGGGGTTTTGGAAGACATCGCTAAGAATTGCCTTGGCGCTTGCAGCTTCAAGGCTAAAATTGAGGAATCCAGGCCCGGCAACCTCAGTCAACATTCCCAGCGAAGGTGGGATCGCCGCTCGTAGAACATGGGCGAGCTCTCGTGGGTTAGTGTGAAAAAGCTTGGCCGCATGGAAAGCGTAGTGGCAAGCCAAGTCAGCGTGACGCCCCGCCACCCCCGCGGAAGCGGGGGCTGCCTCCCACGACACCGGTCCAGCATCTCCACCAAATTGATGTTGAAGCGCCTCCCGCAGGGAAGCTCCCAGCGCTTGCAAGTAATACACTTTACAATTCTCCGGCGAAAGCAAAGATGGAATCCACGCGCTCCCGCAAGTTATCGAAACAGAAGATTCGCTCGACCTCGGCAGGGGGCAATGCAGCGGTTTGCGGTTCTCTCTCCAGCAATTGGCGAAGAGAGATCTTTTGCTGAATGGCCTGGAAGGCCAATCTCTGAACTAGGCGGCTGGCCTCGGAACGTGGCATGCCATGACCTACTAAAGCCAACAGGAGGGGCTGGGAGAAGATCGCACCGCAGGTGAGTTCGATATTTTCCGCCATCCGTCGGGGGTTCGCCTCCAACCCCTCCATTACCCAGGTAAGGGTTGCCAACATGTATCCCAGCAGGATGGTGCTTTGGGGACCGATCACGCGCTCGGTCGAGGAGTGACTGATATCCCGCTCGTGCCAGCTAGGAATGTTCTCTAGGGCTGGACCTGCATCCGCCCGGACAATACGGGCCAAGCCACAAAGGCGCTCGGTTAACACCGGATTACGCTTGTGGGGCATGGCAGAGGAACCGACTTGCCCCTCAGTGAACGGCTCGAAGACCTCCCCCACCTCGCTACGCTGCAAGTGACGAACCTCAAGCGCCACCTCCTCCACTCCGGTAGCGATGAGAGCAAGGGTCTGAAAGAAACGGGCGTATAGGTCACGCGGGATGATCTGGGAACAACGGTGAGCGGGTTTCAAACCGAGGAGAGCGCAGGCACGGGTGGCGATCTGGGGGCTGACCAGGTTATAGGTGCCCACCGGACCAGAGAACTTTCCCACGCTCACTTCAGCAGTGGCTTCACGCAGACGTCGCAGATGCCGCTGGAAAGCCTTTTGGTAACGCAACAAGACTAGTCCAAAGCTAATCGGCTCGGCATGGATGCCGTGTGTACGGCCGATCATCCAGGTGTATTTGTGCTGGCGGGCTCGCCGCTTTAAGACACGGATCAAGCC
Source organism: uncultured bacterium (assembly GCA_964464245.1). Taxonomy (GTDB): domain Bacteria; phylum Caldisericota; class JANLFM01; order JANLFM01; family JANLFM01; genus JAPLHV01. The sequence goes on along the minus strand of CAYXFH010000176.1, from coordinate 17,258 downwards.
GAGAAGATCCCCTTGCAGGATTTCCCCACATTTTTTCAGTTGCAGAGAGAAGCCCGTATCCTTGATGTCTTGTGAGGTCAGCCCGAGGTGAAAGAAACGAAAATCCTCACAGAGGCGGGTTTCCACCGCCTGAAGGAACGCTACTAGGTCGTGCTGGGTTTTTTCCTCGATGCCCCGCACCTCCCCAACCGATCCGAAAGAAGCCCTCTCGAGGATACGCTGGAACGCCCCGTCGGGGATCTCTCCATTCTCCACTCGTGCCTGGCATACGGCCAGCTCGATGCGCAACCACAGTTGGAGCTGATTTTCCTCGGCCCAGATCGATTCTAACGCGGGGTAAGGATAGCGGGAGACCTGCAGATTCATCCATTGATGGTAACACTCCCCCTTCTCCCTCGCCAAATAGCGGCAGCGAAGTAATCAGCCCGCGGCAGCGTAGTAATCAGCCCGCGGCAGCGAGTCCTTTAATGGCGGATGTGGAGCTCGTTGACAACCCGGCGCACTTCTGGAAAGTGACCAAGAATTTCTTCGATCACTAAGAAGTGACTTCGCGCGGGAACCATTCCTTCCAGAAAAAGGGTTCCGCCCGCTAACTGGAAGCGGATGCTGCTGCCCTCCAAGCGACGGTCCTCAAGTAGAGCGACCTCGATTTGTCGCAGCAAGCTCTCCCGGCTGCTCTCCTGGTGATCGAAGGTGATCGCGTCGTCGATCTCCTTTACTCCCTTCACGCCTGCCACCTTTTTAAGCAAGGGTTTTTTATCCGTCTGGTGCTGCACCTGCCCTTTCAAAGAGACTACGCCGCGAACTACCCGCACCTTTAGGTCTTCAACCTTCGAATGCCCCAACTCGGAGATCGCCAGCAGGACTTTGTTCTTCAGAGTCTGATCGTCGGGGGGGGATTCGTAACCGATTCGAACCCGGTTCACCACTCGCTCGATTCCTGGCAAGCCCCCTGCCATACTGTCCAATTCCATCTTCTCTTGAAGTGTGTCCACCCGTCCAGAAAGAGTAAGGGTGCCCTCTTGGAAATCGACGCCAATATCGCTGTGGCAGGGTGTGCTTTCGGCTAGTTTCTCTTGGATCAGTCCTTGCAATTGACGGTCGCTGAAGCGAACCTTTTTTTCCACACGCACGTCGTTTTCCAGCGAACGGACTCCCTCCAACCCACTGACTAGCCCTTCCAGCCGTTCCTTCCAAGAAACGGTTTCGACCTGCCCGGTCAAGCGCACTCGTCCCTCGCGAACCTTCACTTGGACATCTTCCAAGTAGATCACTGGATCGTCTCTAATTAAAATTTCGATGCATGCCAATAGTTGCCGGTCTTCGTCTCCGAAACGCTTCACTAGATTGTTGGCTTGGCGCTTAGCTCGGTTCATCTCAACTAGTGGTGCGCTTTGCCTCCAGCCACCCCTCAACTCCACTGGGAAGGATTACCCGAATCCAGTTGTCCTTGCTCTCCAGACGGATCACGCCCAGTCCTGCATAGACTTCTCCCGCTTCCTCTCCACCGCCTGGCTGCTGTAACAACTTACAGTCCTCGATCACGATCAGTGCGGGAATCGAGAGGTCGGAGGAACGCAGGTAACCGCCCCAAGCCCACCCATTTTTCCCGTTGAACTGGAGGCGATACCAGCCCTTGTTCTCCTCTTTGGTCAGGACGACCTGCGCTCCTTTTGGCAAGACCTCGAGAATCTCCCCTTCCTGCATCGGAGCAGCGCGCATCTTCACCTCCTCTACTGCCGTCGTCGCTAAGATTTGATCTCGTTCTAGAAGGACTTCTAGGAATATTTTCTCTTCCATCAAAGTGATCGTGCGCGTAGCGCTCTTGTAGAGAGCCTTCGCAAAGGAAAGCGTTGTCTGCCCGTAAGGCAGCATGGACAGTTGAAACACCCCTCGTTCCGAGGAGGTGGTGAAAAGGGTGGCGCCTGCGCTGACCTTGACATCGCCGAGTACCTCATTGCTCTGGCTGTCGAAAATTACGCCTAGGATGGCGCCGGCTTTAGGCGTCTCCTTCGGAACACAGGCGGAGAACAAGACCAGGCTGAGGATGAGCATGGTCAACCATGGGCGTCTCCAGCGACCCCGGACAGTCCTGCCCTCAGGCGCCTGCCTTCGAGTATTGCTGAGGGAAGCGAAGGGGCTAGCGGGATCTCTCCGTATGGACGGTAAACTCCACTGAGGCATAGTTTTCTTGACTGCCTTCTTTAACAATACACTTCCAATAATACGCGTCATTCTAACACGAGAGGCCGTTGACATGACCGCTGAGCGAAACAACGGGGAATATATTACAATTGATCACAGGGTAAACTCCAAGCTTAACGCCAGCCTTCTTGATCGGACATGGCGAAAGTTTAGGGCGAGCTCTGCATCGCAGTGGGTCAACCGTCAGTCTCGACCCGGGATCATTTTGCCTGGTTTGAGCATCAAGGGTAGATCTCTGCGGGAAAACGCCAAGAAGGGGGCCTGAGCAGTGTTCTGTACCAAGTGCGGACGCCAGAACCCGGAAGGAAGCACGTTTTGTAATTTTTGCGGTGAGCCCTTGATCAGCCCGGGACTCGGCGAGAGACGATACAAGCTCCAATCGTCTCGCAAGCGGAGAGGGCCTAGCGCTTCACGCCTGCCACTTCTTTTCGCTGGGCTGTTGGTCTTGATCTGTGCCGTAGTGGTAGTGATCTATGTCCTCGTGGTTGGCCCATCCAACCCTCCTGCTAACAACGAGATCGTGCGCATCGAGCTGGACCCAGTCGGCAAGCAGATGGATTTAGACGCCACGCAAGCCTTCACGGTGATTGGGTACACCAAAGACAACGCAAAAAACTCTTTTACCGAAGGAATTGTCTGGTCGGTGGTTCCCACCAATCTTGGCACGGTCGATGAGAAGGGAGTTTTCAAACCGAGCCAAGTTGGAGATGGGGAAATCGTGGCCATCTATCAAAGCAAGAATGGTGAGAAAAAAGCCACTGCCAAGGTAAGCGTGAAAGCCGGAGTGGCCATCGAACGCATCACGATCAGTCCTGCCACTGCCAATTTAGCTGTCGGTGAGGAACAAATCTTCCAAATCAAGGCGGTTGATACCACCGGCGCCGAGATAACCATTCAAGCGAAGTGGGCAGTCTTGGAACCGAATCAGGGCACAATTGATCAAAATGGCACTTTCAAGGCGGCTAAGATAGGAAACGCGACAATCATCGCCAGTTATGCCTACAACAACAAAGAGGTCTCCGGTTCGGCCGTCGCTATTGTTCGAGATGGCCCAGCTACCCCGGTCCGGCGCATCGAGGTGATCCCGCCTTCCATCGAGTTGAAGTTGGGAGAGATCTATCAGTTCATCATCAAAGGGTACGACAAGGACAACGTGGAAGTGGCCGTCTCTGCTCAGTGGCAATTGATTGGAGAAGTAGGCAAGATTGACGGCAACGGCAACTTCACTGCTGAGAAAGAGGGCGCCGGGACGGTGGAAGCTATGGCCAACGGGCTCTCCGCGACCGCCGAAGTATTCGTCTCCACTGAGGGCATCTCCTTCCAGAGTTACACCGATTCCGCCCTTCCCTTCACCTTCAAGTATCCCTCCAACTGGGAGATAGGGGCAGGGGATAGGCTAGTGCGGCTGGTCGCCCCTACCCAGACGGATACCAAGTTCGCCTATTCAGCCATCTTCGGTTACGAGGAAATCACTGCTGGGAAAGACATGGCCAGCTATGCTCAAGAGAATGAAGCATGGGCTGAAGGACGCTTCTCCGGGTGCCTTTTCAGCCAGGAAGACCGCCTTTTCGGCGACATCAACGGAAAAGTGATTCCCTTTGTGGCCACTGGCTACAAAGGCATCCTTGGCTGTGCAGTGAACGACACGACTGGATACTACTTTTTCGCCTACGCCCCGGAAAAGAATTACCCCCAGTTGGAGGGCACATTCCGGCAAATGGTGAACGGCTGGTTCATTCCAAAAAGCATAACCCCCACAGCTACTCTCACTCCGTCATCTCCCATCACTCCCTCCCCCACTTCCACCGGCAACACCGTACGCAACGATGATTTCGGCTTCTCCTTCTCTTTTCCTGAGGGCTGGCAGCAAGGCAATTTACCGGGTGTGGCGGCTTATGTCACCGGCCCGGTGACCCAGAACTACCTTCCCAATCAAACGGTGAAAGTGGAGGAATTGGCAGTATCGATGACTCCTGCACAATTTGCCGAGAAGATCGAAAAAGAGCGTCTGAAGAATTTCTACGATAACTACCAAAGTCTCTCTTTGGAGGGCGTTGACTTGGGTGGACAACCTGCCTACAAGCGTGTTTTCACCATTTCCTTCCAAGGGCAACCCTTGCAGGAAATTCAATACTATGTTGTCCGGGGTACACGCGGATACCTGGTCACCTTCGACATCAGCCTGGATGCTTTCCCTGCCGTCAATCCAGCTTTCGATCAGATCGCCGGGAGTTTTTCCTTCTTCTAATCGATGAGCGGTCTTCTTTGGGCATTGCCGGTTTCGTTTTTGGCAACGCTCCTCTTAACTCCTGTCTTTCGCTGGGTCGCGCTACGTTTGAATATCCAATACAATCCCACTGCTTTCTCCGTGAACCGCGCTCCAGTGCCCCTTCTCGGCGGGCTCGCCATCTTTGGGGGCTTCAGCATCCCGATCCTGATCGCCGACAACCTCTCCAGAGAAGGGGTCGGTATTCTTGTCGGCGCTGTTTTAGCGCTCATCTTGGGTTTGATCGATGACCACTGGAAGATCTCCTCCCGCCTTCAACTACTGGGTATCCTCGTCGCCGCATCTGTAGCCGTGGCATTTGGGGTGCGCATCCAGTTCTTCTCCAACCCATTCGGCAGCGACATGCTCCTCCTAGCCGCGGCAGCGGTCCCGGTTACCGTCCTGTGGATCGCCGGCCTAACATCCTCGATCAAGGTAATGGATGGGTTGGATGGGTTGGCGGCGGGGATCTGCGCCATCTCCGCGCTGACCCTGGCGGCGGTGGCTTGGCAGACCGGCTTGCTGAACTACGGATCTCCCACTTCGGTGCTCGCCATGCTGGCCTTGGCCGGCGCCTGTCTTGGTTTTCTACCGTACAACTTCCATCCAGCAAAGATCTTCATGGGGGAAGCGGGGATCATGTTCCTCGGGTTCGTTCTCTCCTGTATTTCTGTCGAAGGGCTACTAAAGCGCTCTTTTCTCGTAGCGATCAGTATCCCTATCCTCTCGCTCGGTCTACCGCTTATCAATACCCTCTTCGCTGTCCTACGCCGGCGAATCCGGGGAAAGGACATCTTCACAGCGGATCGAGAGCATATCCACGACCAACTGTTGCATCGCGGCATTTCACACCGTACCGTTGTCTTACTGCTGTACGCGATCAGCATCGCTCTGGGTATTGTGGCTTTCTTCATGGTTCAGGTGGATGCTTTGGTGGCTTTGTTGATCTGGGTCGCTCTTATCGTGATCCTATTCTGGGGGGCATGGAAAATTGACCTTATCAGTCGGGGAAGTAAGAAATAGCATTGAACAAGGGGGATTGCGCCTCCCCCGCCACATTGCCATCCTCTTGGATGGGAACGGACGTTGGGCGTTGCATCGTGGACTCGCTAGACCTCAAGGGCACCGAGCCGGGGGGGAGACGGCCAAGCGCTGCACCCGAAATTGCCATGCCCTAGGGATTCAAGCTCTCACCCTCTTTGGCTTCTCAACCGAGAACTGGAATCGTCCCATGGAAGAAGTGCAGGCGCTGATCGTATTGTTGGAGGAATACCTTTACGACATTGCCTGGGAGTTGGCCGAGAACAACGTCCAATTACGTTTGAGCGGCCGCATCGCGCAGATGCCTTCCCGTATCCACCAGGCCATCGACTTCGCCCTCCGAAAGACCGCTGGGTGCACCGGCATGGCCCTCAACCTGGCCATCAACTACGGCGCTAAGGCAGAGATGGTGGATGCCGCTAACGCTGCCTTGGGCGTCCGAGAGATAGGCGCGAACTCTTTCCATCTCGACCAGGAGGGCTTTCGTCGTTTCCTCTACGCCCCCGACCTCTCCTTCCCTGACCTGCTGATCCGTACCTCGGGAGAACAGCGCGTTAGCAACTTCCTCCTTTGGCAGATCGAAGAGGCTTACTACCACATTACCCCCACTCTTTGGCCGGACTTCGACTTACAGGAGCTTTGGCAGGCGATCCTCGCTTTTCAGCACAGGCAGGTACAAGCCTCGTGCGAAAGTCAACCAGCCAAAGAGAAATAACGGAATGAAGAGAAGCAAAGCTCGCAATCCGAGAAAAGTGAGTTGAAGGGGAAAAAGTTGGCTGGTAGGCAAGGAGATCCATTGCACCGTTTTTACCGGCGCTCTACTGCTCTCCACATGCAATCCGTAGCTCTCCAACAAGAGGGAGAGATCTTCGTTTGGCGCCCCGAGCGGCAAGGTGAAGGGGGAGTCGCTGGGAGGATTATCAACTGCGCTGATGATGGTTATTGGGACTTCCGCAACCGTTGGCATAAGCCATGACAGCATGGATGAAGAAACATGATCAGCGCTCTCCAACAACAGGCGATCGTCCTCCGCGATGGGAGAAAGAAGGGGCGAGACCAAAGACAGAAGGAGAAGGGTAAAAAAAACACCTGCCCACCAGAGCTGACGCCGGCGGAAGTAGAAGGGTAGAGAAACCAGGGCAGCAAGCGCCAAGATCACCCCCCAAGGCCACACCGTCGCCAGGAACGCCTGCCAAGCCAAGACCGGCCAACTTTCCTGCCCAGGAGTGGATGATGAACTAGGCGCGAGCAGAAGCAAGTTTGAGCCGATCGGCATCTCTTCTGTCCCTTGGATCGCTTCTCTGAAAACGACAACCCCGCAAATGGGGACAGATTTCAAATCTGTCCTCATTTGCGGGCTTCCCGCTTCTTGATCTCCCTGGGCTAGCAGAAGGGTTCCGTCGCTGTACTGTTGGGCTTCGGGGAAAATAGGAAGGAGGCTTTCGATCTGCTCGGGGGCAGCAAAGGCCAGTGTCGCCGAATCATATCGAACTCCCTCGCCACCCATCCCCGTCAAGGTTTCGAACGCTTCGGAAGTCGGCTCGGGGATCGGGGCGACCTTGGGCGCGAGGGATGCTTCCAGGGGAAGTGAATTTTCGGTTCCTGTTCCGGTTGCAAGATAGGGAGCAGCTAAATCTCGCATTCCACCGCGTTCTGCCTCTCCGGCTCCAGGGTAAGAGGGAACCAGGGGCATGACCAGAAGCAAAAGGAAGAAAGCTGCGGCCAAGGAGAAGGCCAAATTCCAGGAATGACGGGTTTTTCGCGAGCGCTGACCGTTCAAGACCATGGTCCTCCGGTGGATACGGCCGGCGGTCAAGGGGGAGAACGTTTCCCAGGCGCCTTCGCCAACCTCCTGGTAGACACTGCGCAGTTTGCTCCAGAGCGCTTCCATCTCAAGAGGAGAGGATTGCTTCGGTCGAGCTGCTCCTTCAATAATGTGAGTCGGGCTCTTGTCAACTGGCATCTTCGTCACGTTACTTGCTTTGACGGGACAACAAGGCTCGCAGTTCCGGGTCTTTGGCCAACACCTGCTGCGCCTGCTTTTTGGCCCGGTTCAGGCGTGATTTAATGGTGCCTTCGCTGCATCTCATCACCTCAGCGATTCGCTCGTAAGGAAGTTCCTGCAGCTCGCGCAGGGTGAGGACCAGACGAGAGACGGGAGTAAGGCGTTCCAGAAGCGTCTGCAAAGCCCCCAGTTCCTCTTCCTTTTCGATCTGCTGGAGCGCGCTGGGAAAAGAAGAGGGAAGTTGCAGCGCCGGCGATCCATCCTCCGTTTCCAAGGGCTGGACGGGGCGCCGGCGCCGCAGCAAGTCCAAGCAGACATTGGTGGCGATGCGGTAGAGCCATGTGGTGAACTGGGAATCTCCACGAAAGGATGCAAACCGATGGCAGGCTCGGTACAGTGTCTCGGCAACCGCTTCTTCGGCATCGTCTCGGTGAAGCAGCAAGCGATAACAGACACCGTAGAGGAATTCCATTTGCCCCTCCATAAGCAGGCCAATGGCTTCCTGCTCTCCTGCCAAAGCCCTCCGCAAGAGCCCTTCGGTCTCTTTTTTCTCAGTCTGGAACTCGCTTGACATGTTCTCGTTCATAGATATACTGAAGCCTCTTGCCGAAGTGGCGGAACTGGCAGACGCACGGGTCTCAAAAACCCGCGAGGCAACCCCTCATGTGGGTTCGACTCCCACCTTCGGCACCATCCAATAGTAGCCTATCGTAAACCCCTTTTCACCCCCCTCAACGAGGAGAATCCTCAGGGAGGTTTTCCATTCTCTTCAATATCTCGCAGAAATTCGCCTAAAATAGCTTCACCGGCCCTCTTGAAATTGGAAACAGTCAACGGCACGCTCCCTCTGTTGCGCGTACAATCAAACCACCGACTCACACAAACTGAAAACGAGGTTCAAGATGAGCGACGATCGAAATGAGTTCCGCATCTCCCGACGAGCCAGGTTACGCTACGGTTTCGAGAAAGGCCTCTTCACTCCGACTGGAAAAATCGCTGCTGACACTCCTTTGGCTGCTCGAAGCCTGGCTCGGCGCATCGATGAAGTCCGCAACGCCAAGTTATTTCCGGAACGATCGGTGCGTGCCGGGGAGATCAACGCCTTCGGCCTCTTGGCAGGAGCCATGCACGCCGTTATCCGCCTTTATCGCCAAGCGGCGGTCCCTGATCCCTTTTTCACCGCCTTGAACAGCCTGAAGGATCACCTCGGGAAACAAAGCGTTGATCTCCTTATTCAGCGCTATCAAGAAGAGTTCTTTCCTGTCACCCAGCCGCAACCTCAACCCCAGATAGTGACTGACCTGCCTGACGAGGGAGATCCGGGGATCGCCCTGGAAGAGCTGATCCTGCTCTGGCTGGATAACGCCAACCCGGCCTTGGCGCCCTTTCATGACCTTTTCGGGGGAAGCGAACTCCAGGGAACCGCCTACGACGAAGCCATCGCCACCCTGCAAACGATCTTTCCACGTCTTCCCCCTTTCGGCCCAGACCAGCAGGATTTGCTGACCATGCTGCGCTCCCCGGCTGTCGCCTCTCCCCGTTCCCTGGCCGGTCAGTTGGAATACATACGACGCCACTGGGGTCTGCTGCTGGGGAAATCCCTCTACCGCTTGCTCAGCGGCCTGGACCTGCTGGCTGAAGAGGAGCGAGCCTTGGCTCTCTCTTTCGGAGGGCCTGCCGGAGTAGTGGGAGGTGGCGCCGGACCAGGACGCTCCCCCGATTACTCGCTTCTGCAGGGCGAACCGGAAGCATTCAGTCCGGACCGACAGTGGATGCCCCGGCTGGTTCTGCTGTCCAAGAACACCTATGTATGGTTGGAGCAACTTTCACGCCAGTATGGACGGTTGATTCATCGCTTGGATGAGATCCCGGATGAGGAGCTGGAACTCCTTGCCCGCCGGGGATTTACCGGTCTTTGGCTGATCGGCGTCTGGGAGCGAAGCTCTGCCTCAGCGGAGATCAAGCGGCTCTCCGGCAACCCGGGGGCAGCCGCTTCAGCCTACTCCCTCCATGACTACACCATTGCCCAACGAATTGGCGGAGAAGCTGCCTTGGCCGGCCTGCGAGAACGCGCCTCTACCTATGGGATTCGCTTGGCCAGCGACATGGTGCCTAACCATATGGGGATCGATTCCCGTTGGATAATGGAACACCCCAACTATTTCCTCACTCTGCCGGACAGCCCTTATTCAGCCTATTCCTTCTGCGGCCCTGATCTCTCCGGCGACCCACGTGCGGCGATCTACTTGGAAGACCACTACTACAGCCGCCAGGATGCCGCCGTGGTCTTCCTTCGGGAGGACCGGGAAACCGGTGAACAACGCTACACTTACCATGGCAACGATGGCACCAACATGCCCTGGAACGACACGGCCCAACTTGACTACACTAATCCCGAGACAAGGGAGGCCGTCATCAATGCTATCCTGGAGGTGGCCAAACAGTTCCCTGTGATCCGCTTCGACGCGGCCATGACCTTGGCTCGAAAACACTTCCAGCGACTGTGGTTCCCAGAACCAGGAAGCGGTGGTGGGATTCCCTCTCGCTGGGAACATGGCTTGACTAAAGCTCAATTCGACAGGTTGATGCCGGTCGAATTCTGGAGAGAAGTCGTCGACCGGGTGAGCCGCGAGGCTCCTGACACCTTGCTCTTGGCTGAGGCTTTCTGGCTGATGGAGGGGTACTTCGTCCGCACCCTGGGAATGCACCGGGTGTACAACAGCGCATTCATGCACATGCTCCGGGATGAGGACAATGCCGGCTATCGACGGGTGATGAAGGAGACCTTGGCCTTTGACCCCGAAGTGCTGAGGCGGTTCGTCAACTTTCTCAGCAACCCGGACGAGCGAACCGCTGTCGACCAATTTGGCAAGGGCGACAAGTACCTGGGCGCATGCGCCATGCTGGCTACCCTTCCCGGCCTGCCGATGTTTGGCCATGGCCAGGTGGAGGGTTTCGAGGAGAAGTACGGTATGGAGTATCAACGGCCTATGCGGCAGGAGGAGGCAGACCCTGCGCTTGAGGCAGCCCATGAGCGAGAGATCTTTCCTCTGCTTCGCCGCCGCTCGCTCTTCGCCGGTGTGGAGCGCTTTCTTCTCTATGATTTCCGGACGCCGGGGGGGGAGGCCGATGAGAACGTCTTCGCTTACTCCAATGGGGATGAAGGGGAGAGGGCGCTGGTCGTCTACCACAACCGCTTTGCCGCCACGCGCGGGGCGATCCGTGATTCCGTGCCCTTTCTGGAACGCGATCCGAAAGGAGACCGCCGTCTGCGCACCTCTTCACTGGCCGCATGGCTTGGCTTGGATGAGGATCCTGATAGCTATTGTCTCTTCCGTGACGCTACCCAAGGCTTCGAGTACATCCTTCCTTGCCCTCTGCTCTGGAAGGAAGGGCTTTCTCTAGAATTGGAAGCCTACCAACGACATCTTTTTCAGGACTTCCGCCAGGTATGGGACGCGCCAAACCGCCCCTACGGCGAACTCGCAGCAAACCTTGCGGGACGGGGCGTCCCCAGTTTGGAAGAGGCGATCGCCGAACTACTGAGGAAACCGCTCCAGCGCTCCTTGCGCTTCCTCCTTGAAGCCGATCTGGCGCATCGTCTGCTGGCGCCTGAGGAAGAGGAAGCGACCTTCAGTGATCTGGAAAGAAGAATGGCGAGATTCCTCGCGGATATCGCTTCCGCGGCAGAAGTCCAAACCGACCTCTCGCCCTTGATTGGGCAAGTACTGCACGAGGTCCATCAGATCCGTCTCCTGCCTTCCCTGACACAAGCGCTCCTTGCGCAAGCCCTCCCTGGCGCCGAGCTGTTGCCTGATCAAGGAGAATGGCCCCAACGGGGAGCGATCCTCCTGGCTTGTGCCCTGCTGCGCCCTTTGGGAAACCTCTCTGCCGACGAGCGAACAGGAAATCTAGGGCGGGACCGGTTGGAAGCTTGGCGGATGTCAGGCAGCCTAGAGGAAGCGCTGGTGAACCTTGGTTTCCCGATGCAAGACGCAGCCCTCGGGTCGGCCATTGTCCGCATGGAGCTCAGCCTACGCTTCACACTTCACACTCGCCAGCATGACGCTCTCCTCGCCGCCACAGAAGCCGTGCATCACCTCTTTGACGATGGGGAAGCCCGCAAGTGGCTGGGGGTTCACCGCTGGAACGGGATCCTCTGGTTCTCTCGAGAAGCTTTCACCGAAGCTGTGCGCTGGTTGCTCGCCTCGGCCACGGTAGAAACCCTGGAAACAAACCCGGACAATGAGGAAAAGTGGGCCGCAATTACGTTTGTCCCAGCCGATATCAAGGAGTGGCTGGAGATTGCAGCATGGTTACGATCGGCTGCCGAGGATTCCGGCTACCAGGTAGAGAAGTTGCTGGACATCTTGCAAAATCCTCAATCGCCGATCAAGCTCCAGTCTGACCCAGTGCTTCGAGCACAGATCTCGCCGTCGGAGGAGATCTCCTCGCACTAAATAGCCCCCGGCAGGGTGTCTAATATCGTCGATGGAAACGGAAGCAGATCCGCTTGGATGAAATGGAAGTCACTGCAGAAAATGACTCGCATCGTGACTTCCAGCACATGGTAAAAGCTCTCCACTGTCGTACGATGTGCCAAATGGACAATGAAAGGAACCTAAACTTGGAAGCGCAACCTCCTCGCAAGCTGTGCCGTTCGCGAAGCAACCGTGTCATCGCTGGTGTCTGTGGAGGGCTCGGCGAATTCTTCGGCATCGATCCAGTAGTCGTCCGCCTGATCTGGGTGGCAGCCTTTTTCCTGGGTGGCGCCGGCTTGCTGGCCTACATCATCTGCGCCCTAGTAATCCCTGAGGCGCCTTTTGGGGTAACCGCTCCTCCCCTGCCCTATCATCATGCCACTCCCGGCACTGTGGGGGTTGTCATTGCCGTGATCCTCATTGGAGCCGGCATCCTCGCTCTCTTTAGCAATATCTTCGGCTGGAGTATTTGGAGCTGGTTCTGGAAGATCCTTGTGCCGGTGCTATTGATCGCCGTCGGCCTATTCCTAATCTTGCGCTTGCGCAAACGATGAAGGCGCAAGTGATGAAATGCCGGGCGCGGCCTTCAGCGGAGGCCATCGCAGCCGGTTCATCTCTAAATAAAATCAGAAAGGAAACTGACTAATGGAACAAATGAACCAGAAATCTAACCAAGTGCCCCCTCCTCCTCCCACCCAAACGCCACCGCCAGCTCGACGTCTTTTCCGATCCCGTCGGAATCGCATGATCGGAGGAGTAGCCGGAGGCCTCGCTGACTATTTGGGAATTGATCCCACCTTGGTCCGCCTCATTTGGGCCTTCACTATTTTCTTCGCCGGATTTGGTTTTTTTGCCTACATCGTTGCCTGGATCGTGATCCCGGATGAATCAATTAGATAAGGAGATTTGAAAGATGAGCACCGTTCCGACCCCTCCCCCCAACAGCTCTCAACCTGATTGGGGAACTCAACCGCAAGGTCCAAACCAGAACGGCGGCCAGTCTCCAGAGAGCATTCCGCCCCCTTCAGAACAACCACACGAGAGCCAACCACCTCCAACTTGGGGCCAACAACCACCAGCTAATCAAGTGTCTCCCCCACCTCCGCCTCCGCCACCGCCAAGCTGGTCGAGCCATGAATCATGGCAGGCAACTCGCCGCCACCGCCACGGAGGTTCCGGCTGGATCTGGGGGCTTGGCCTGCTAGCCCTCGGCGTGATTTTCCTTCTGCAGAATCTAGGCATCTTCACCTTAAACAACTGGTGGGCGATCTTTATCCTGATCCCAGCCGTAGGTTCCTTCGCCACCATGGTCTCCTCGATACAGGAACGTGGCCGCTTCACCTCCGCTGCTGGAGGTTCCTTGATCGGTGGTCTGATGTTGACCTTCGTGGCCCTGATTTTTTTCTTCAGTTGGGATTGGGGGAAAGTCTGGCCCTTCTTCTTGATCATTATCGGGATCGGCGCCCTTATTTCAGCCCTTGCCCGCAGATCCTGACACGCGCGTAAATTAATAGTAGTAGGGATAGGAGACGCTTCCTTGGTGCGGCGGTTCATCCGCACCAAGGAAGCGTCTCCGCATTCTTCCACAATGAGGCTATCTCATTTCATGTGGACGACCTTAAAAAACAAGCAGATCCGAGAAAGCCAGACGGTAAAATCAACGTTATAGTGCAGCCCCTACGGTGAATCCAGCCTTCACCGCATGGAAGATGCGACCGACCTGGAAGGCATCCCCGATGAGGTGGATCTCGGGCGCCGGCCGTTGCGCCAGGCAGGTTTGATAGAGGGAGCGGTTTGAAGTCAACCCTTGGGCGAGGACTACCCAGTCAACGATGATGGTTTCCTCTTCCAACTGCATTCGCAAGGGTTTGGCCAGAGGATTGGAGATATTCTCCGGTAAGAGGGGCGCCCAGGTGCAGGTAGGGTCCGGCACAGTATTCGATATGTTTTTCAAGAGAACTGCCCGCTTCCCCTCCAATCGTATCAGTTGGGTGCAGTTCCAAAGTTGTACTCCCGTTTTTTCGAGAAGATGCAGAAGATGGCCACGATTGGCCGTACAAGCGCCAATCATGAAGTGGGGAGCCCCCTCGATCAAGGTGACTCGGTAGGATCGTTCAGCAGCCAGGAAATGAGCGCATTCGCAACCTAACATGCCCCCGCCGACGACTAAAACATGTCCTCCACCCTCAATACGGTCGGGGCAGCGAAGAAGATCGACCGCTTGCAGAACCACCGGGGAATCACAACCCGGGAAACTTGGCGCCGGTTGCACACCGCCGGTAGCCAAGACCAATATATCAATTCCCGCCTCTTCCAGGAGAGCTGGCGTGACTTTCCGGCCCAAGTGAATCGCCAAGTTGTGCGCCTGGGAGCAACTGTTCAACTCTCGCTCGAGGAATTCCAAGTAGGCGCGCAGGTCTGTTTTGATGCGAGGAGCGGAAGCTGGAATCATCATCCCGCCAATATCATCAGCTTCTTCCCACAGCGTCACGCCATGGCCGCGCCGCGCCGCAGTGAGGGCGCAAAGGATGCCGGCCGGACCCGCTCCGACCACCCCGATCCGCTTCGGGTGGAAGCTCGGCGCAAGATCCTCGCCTCTGGAGAAATCCTCGAAGCCGCTTCGCGGGTTGACAGAACACTGAGGATGACCTCCTTCCAAGAACTCATTCAAACACGCCTCCTGGTCGCCGATGCAAGGGCGAATTTCCGCAACTCGCCCTGCGTAGGCTTTTTTTGGCCATTGCGGGTCGGCCAAGAGCGGACGCGCCAACATCACCAGATCGCAATCGCCCCTCCGCATTGCCTCCTCGGCCAGATCGGGATCCCCCAGCTTACCGACCGCCACCACTGGCACTTCATGCCCCGATTGGCTTCTCACCCCAACCGAGGAGAAATGTTCTTTCACCAGCCGGGCGACAGGCAGGTAACAACCCGCCGGCATCGAGTCCGGGGGATGGGGCAGCCACCAGTTGTCGTACCCGCCTAAGTCTGCATCCACCATGTCCACGCCGACGCCCACCAACTCCTCCAGGTAGGAGAGGCTTTGGGCGATGGTCCGCTCGTGGCGGAAACGGCGAAGGCTCGGGATCTCGTCCATCTTCGCGCCGTAACTTGCGCGAAGGGCGAGGGAGAGGTCGATCCGGTACATAATTGGGTACAGGGTACCTACTCGCCGGCGCACTTCGGCCACCAACTCCAGCCCAAATCGCCGCCAGTCGTGGTATCGTCCCCAAGGGCGACGATTGAAGGCAGTGTTGGTCATTTGCTCCAAGAGGTATCCTTCGTGACCATGGAGGTAAACGCCGTCGATTCCCAATGCCTTGGCGTCAGCGGCAGCCTGGCCGGTTCGGACGATAATGCGCCGGCATTCGCCATCGGTAAGGGGGCGGCAAGGGACTCCGGGCAGGTAGAAGTTCGGGTTCCACCAGGAAGAGACGGGCAGCCTCCATTTTTTTAGCAAGACCTCTGGAGAACCAACCCGTCCGAGCCCAGGCGTTAGTTGAATAAAGAAGTGGGCGCCCCATGCATGAAGTCTCTCAGCCAGTGTTCGCCACCCATCGAGCACAGTGCGCGACCGATCCAGACGCGGGAAAAGGCTGCGATCCCCAGCTTCAGTCGTTGTGGGGTCGATTCCTTGGCTGATGGGGACCAAACCGGAGGTGATCAGTCCAACTCCACCTCGAGCGCGTTCCTCGAAATAGGCGATCATTCGAGCGGAGGGGCGGCCCATCTCCTCGGCCATGTTGATATTTCCCATCGGCCCCATCACCAGGCGGTTTTTCAAGGTGAGGCCATTGACCTGAATCGTGGAAAACAGTCGGGTATAGGGGTGAAGGCGGCCCTTCGGTAACGGCTGTCTTTCGGGTTGTTCGGACCATTGATCGCAATGGTCGAGCAACGATACGAGAAACTCCTCCCCCGCTGCCTTCGCGTCTTCTTTCCTCATTCTTCTTGGTTCTGGACCATCCAGATCCTCTCCTCTCTTCGGGCTATTATGAAAGACGACTCCAATAAGGCTTGTAGAGTGCCCGCCATCTCGTCGACATCTATGGTTGCCGGCCAGTCGTCAAAGCTTCCTGTGAACACCTTCCTGCCGGGGGTTATTTCGTCGCTGGATGATTTCGACTCCGAGAAACACGACGATTTCGATCGCTTCCTGGAATCGGCAAGCTGACTTTCAGGCGAGTGCCCTGACCGAGTTGGGTGCGCACTTCGAGGAACCCTCTCAATGCGGCGGCTCGCTCGCGGATGCTGCTTAAGCCGGTTCGATCCCCCTCCGCCGACACTTTCTGAAGATCGAAGCCAAGGCCTTGGTCGATCACCTCCAGGATCACCCGCTCCGAGCTGACAACCAGTTCTATCTTCGCGGTCCGCACCTCGGCATGACGCGCCACATTGGTCAATGCCTCCTGCACGATACGGAAGAGAGCGGTCTCCAAGTCAGAGGGGAGTCGCTCCTCCAAACCTTGCTGGTTAAAATCAACGCAGATCCGGGTGCGCTCGGTAAAACGCTTGCACAGCCAAGTAAGAGCGGGTAGTAACCCCAGGTCATCCAACATCATCGGCCGCAGATCGAGGGATATATTTCGTACCCGCGCCAGCAGTTCTCTCATCAATCCTTGGATCTGGTCCATGACATCTCGGTCAGAAGAGGAAGAACTCGAAGGCAACTGGTCAATCATCAGCTTGAGGACGGTGAGAGTTTGCCCAAAGTCATCATGCAATTCGCGAGCGAGGCTTCGTCGTTCGCTTTCCTGGGCTTCCACCAGACGATGGGAAAGATTCTGCAAGCGAAGGCCATTGCGGCGCAGATCTTCCTCCAGTTCCTCGCGAAGGTTGATCTCAACCTGAAGGGAGCTGTTGGCCAGGTTAAGTGAGTTGGTCCGCTCCTCGACTCGCTGCTCGAGTTCGTTGGCAGCTTGCCGCAAGGCCTCCTCGGCCTGGCGCCGCTCGGCGATTTCATGCTCCAGTTGGAGGGTCATGCGCAGGTCTTGTGCTACCAAGACGATTCCCAGGCAGTCGCCGGCATGATCCTGCAATCCGGTGGTGGCGACTTCCACTGGGATCTCTCCACCGCCCCCTTTGCTGAGGAAGGTGAGCCGTTGTTGGATATGGTTCTGGCCGGCTGAGTGGCGCATCTGACTCAACTCTTGGGGGACGAGATGGGATTCTTTGAGGATCAAGGACAGCGGCTGGCCCAGCAATTCCGCCTCGCGGCAGCCCAACAGTTCTTCCGTTCTTCGGTTGACCATGGCAATCC
>CAYXFH010000175.1:0-34367 GCA_964464245.1 uncultured bacterium | reverse complement strand
CAATCCGTATACCTGCAGGCTGTTCTGGCAGCATGTTTTTCATCCCTTTCGCTCGGCTAGGTAGGTGACCAACATGCGTAGGAATCGCGGCTCGCCGGGAAATCCCTCCAAGTGCGCCAATGCGGATCGACTGTACTCCTCCACTCGTCGCCGAGACTCGTCGAGACCGAGCGCACGCGCCCAGGATAAAACGTCCTCGCTCGACAAATCGAGCAAGTCGTCAACTAGTTGGAAGGCCAGGCCCAGCTCCAGGCCAAAGCGCTGTAGAATCCTTTGCTGCGTTTCGTTGCCTCCGCCCAAGGCAGTCCCCAAACGCAAGGCTAACTGAAAGAGGCGGGCAGTCTTGCGTTCGTTCAGCCATCGCCAGCCGTCTTCGTCGCGCTGGAGGGACTCGATGTCCGCGAACTGGCCGCCGATCATCCCTTCCGCGCCCACTGCGCGGCAAGCCTCCTCCATCAGTTGGCAAGCCCCCAAAACGGGAAGGGCAACCAAGCTGCGAGCGATCAACTGGAGACCCAAAGCGAAGAGGGCATCCCCTACCAGGATCGCAGGACCTACCCCGAAAACACGGTGCACCGAGGGTTTCCCGCGGCGCTGACCGGCGTTATCCATCCCCGGCAAATCATCGTGGACCAGCGAGAAAGCGTGCAGACACTCCACCCCCGCTGCTGCTGCCAGAACCGACTGCCATTCGCTACCGGCCGAGCTTCCCCTCGATGAGCCGCTTCTGCGTACGGATTGGCATGCCCACAGTAGAAGGGCTGGGCGCAGACGCTTTCCTTCCCCCAACGCGGCGTAGACCAACATCTCGCGTACACTCGGCTCGATCGGAATTTTAGCCAAAGACGCGGTCAAGTAGGCGTCCACTTCCCTCTTTACTTCCGTTAGCGCATCCAACAACTCATTCCGTTCCATCCGGCCTTCCATCTCAACGCACCTCGAACCTTCTCCAGTCGAGGCTGTTCGCCGGATAGGGCTCCACTTCCAAGCCTGTCACTTGAGCCAAGCGAGGCCCCTCACGAAGCAACCCAATGAATGCGCGCAGCGGTGTATCCTCTGCCTCTGCGAGGATCTCCACTCGACCATCGGCAAGGTTGCGCACCTGCCCGTCGATTCCTAAAGAATTAGCCTTGATCCAGGCCCAACGGCGATAGCCGACCCCTTGCACGAGGCCGCTAACGCGGATCCGCAACGTCTGCCGGCTCATCGCGCAGGATCGCTCCCAACACACCGTGGACAAAATGGCTGGACTCTTCACCGCCGTACTTCTCAGCAAGGCGGAGGGCCTGATCAATCAATACCCCGACCGGAGCGTCCCGCAAGAAGAGCAGCTCGCCGACGGCCAAGCGAAGGATGCTGCGATCGGTGGAGGACATTCGCTCCACGCTCCACTCTGGAGAATGAGCATGAAGGATGCGGTCGATCTCTGCCTGTTGCCGCAAGACAGTCTCGGCCAGTTTCTGCGAATACTGCCAGATGTCGACATCGGGAACCCTCTCTACACACTCCTTCGCTTCATCCAAGTTTAGATGGCCCATGTCCATGCGGTACATGAGAAGGAAGGCAGTCTCCCTAGCCCTCTGCCTTCGCATCTGTTTTCCGGAAGTCGATATCTTCCACCACAATGTCGACGCTGGCCACCTCTGCTCCCACCAGGTTCTCCACTGCCCGCTGGACTGCCTGTTGTGCTTGCCTGGCCACCGCCAGCAGATCCTCGCCGTATAGGAAGGCCAGGTGCAACTCCAACTCCAGGCGCCCCCCCTCAACGCGCAGCCGCGCCGCCCGCTTGGGGTCGTGCGAGAGGGGCATACGGGAAACGGCCCTCGTCACCCCTTCCACCTCCAAAGCAGCCAATACAGCGATTAAGCGGATAACTTCAGGATGGACCTTGATTCTCACTTGCTGACCCTTTCGATGTAATCACAGGAGCGAGTATCGATCTTAATCACGTCCCCCACCTCGATAAAGAACGGTACTTGCACGATCGCTCCTGTCTCCATCTTGGCTGGTTTAGTGCTGCCAGCGGCGGTATCTCCGCGGAAAGACGGCTCGGTCTCAGCTACAGCCAGTTCCATGAAAGTGGGTAGATCAACACCGATGTGTTTCCCCTTGTAGTAGAGGACTTCCAATGTAGTGCTCTCCTTGAGAAAGGGGATCGCTTCCTCCAATTCGTTCTTGGGTAGGGGAACCTGCTCGAAGCTCTCCATATCCATAAAAACGTATTCGTCGCCGGCGGCGTAGAGAAACTGCATCTGCTTGCGGTCGAGGTAAGCCCGTGGCATCTTTTCGCCTGCGCGGAAGGTGCGCTCAATAACGTTTCCAGACTCCACGTTGCGGACCTTGGTGCGCACGAAAGCAGCGCCTTTACCTGGCTTGACATGCTGGAACTGGACCACCACCCAGATCTCGCCGTCAAGCTCAAAAGTGATCCCTGGACGCAAATCATTCGATGAAATCATTCGCTCTCACCTCTTTCAGGCAATAATAATCGTTTTGGGGAACGATGTGAAAATCTCGCTTGAGCCCTCTGTTACCAAAACCGTGTCTTCTATGCGCACCCCGCCCCAGCCGGGGATGTAAACCCCTGGCTCAATGGTGATCACCTGACCGGCCCGTAGGGGTTCCTCGCCGGAGGCGCGCAGGAAAGGCGGCTCGTGTACTTGTAAACCGATGCCGTGTCCCAGTCCGTGTTGGAAAGCGAAGTCGCCGTACCCCGAGCGCTGCAGGATCTCGTGGACTGCCACGAGGATATCACGTGGTCGTGCTCCGGGCACAACCAAGCGTAGGGCTTCTGTCTGACAGTCGAGGACGGCTGCATAAATCCTCTCTTGGTCGATCATGGGGGGAGAGGTGAAGACGACCCGGGTGCAGTCCGAGCAGTAGTGGTCTTTCCTCACGCCCCAGTCGAATAGTACCATCTCTCCGGCTTCCACTATTTTAGTGGAAGCCACGCCATGCGGCAATGCGGCGCGAGTGCCGGAAGCGACGATCGTTTCGAAGCTGGGGCTCTGGGCGCCGTGCGTATGCATGGCCATCTCTAGGCGCCAAGCGATCTCTTCTTCCGAGCGTCCGACCAAGCCATCCTTGAGTGCCTCCTCAAGAGCGGCAGTCGCAGAACGGGCAGCTTGGCGCAGGATCACCAATTCCTGCTCCTCCTTGGTGGCTCGCTGCTGTTCCAGAAAGTCCACCATGGGCACCACCAAATGCGATACAGCCAGGCGTTCCAGCTCACGCGCGGCCGCCATCGATAGATGTTGGCTCTCCACCCCCACATAACGAAGATCGAGTTCACCCCAGAGTGAGACCAAATCGGGGGTGAACTGACTGAACTGGCGAACCTCCCAGCTTGGGCACTGGCTGCGGGCTTGCTCGCTGAAGCGGGAATCGACGAAGAGAATGGCCCGCCCGGAGGAGACTACCAGATACCCATCCTCACCGGTAAAACCGGACAGATAATAGTTATTCTCAGGACGACTGACCAAGATGCCATCCAACCTTGCACCAGTCATGCGTCGGCGGAGCGCTTCCAAGCGCAGATCATTGTGTGATTCCACGGTTGCCTCTTTCCGATGAACTTGCCCCGAGGCCTAGCGGGCTATACAATTCTAGGAGAATCATCCCTGGAGGTGAAGCATGTCCGGCCACTCCAAATGGCACAACATCAAAGGAAAGAAATCCGCTACCGACGCTGAGCGAGGTAAGATCTTCACCAAGATCACCCGCGAGGTCACCACTGCTGTGCGACAAGGCGGCGCCAACCCAGACAGCAACGTCCGCCTGCGCATAGCCCTCGACAAAGCCAGGGAGAACAACGTCCCTTCCGACACAGTGAAGCGCGCTATTCAGAAGGGGATCGGCGGGTTGCCCGGTCAAATCATTGAGGAGATCACCTACGAAGGTTACGGTGTGGGTGGTGTGGCGTTACTTGTGGAAGTTTCTACCGACAACCGCAATCGAACCGGCGCCGCCATCCGCCATATCTTCTCCCGCTACGGGGGAAACATGGGCGAAGTCGGTTGCGTGAACTGGATGTTTCAATTGAAGGGCATCGCCCAGTTGGGGAAAACACCCGGCAAGGAAGACGACCTGATGATGGTCGCCTTGGATCATGGCGCCGATGACTTCAGCGAGAACGAGGACGGGTACGAAGTCGTCACTCCACCCGATGCCCTGATAAAAGTCAGCGAGGCACTGAAAGCAGCCGGGGCGATCATCACCACTTCCGACCTGACCATGGTGCCAAATACCTACGTGACCCTCTCCGGTGAAGAGGCCCGCCGCATGCTCCATCTTAGCGAAACGCTGGATGATCACGAAGACGTGGTACATGTCTACACCAACTTCGACATCTCCAACGAGGAGCTGCAGCGCATCACCGCGGCGTAGCTTGAGGATCCTAGGGTTGGACCCCGGCACGGCCTCTCTGGGGGTCGCTGTCTTAGAGCAAAACGACAGCTCGGAACCACACTGCCTTTTTTTCTCTTGCCTGCGCACTTCCAAAGACGAGATCATGCCCACTCGCATCCTGCAGCATTACGAGAGCTTACGACGGCTGGTGGCGGAATACCGGCCCGAGGTGCTGGTCTACGAGGGACTCTATTTCAACAAGAATGTCCGCACCGCCCTTTCTGTCGGCGCAGTGATCGGGGTAATCCTCCTCCTGGCCGGCCAGGAGAACCTCCCTCTCTACACTTACTCCCCCTTGCAGGTCAAGATGGCCATCGCCGGCTACGGCCGGGCCAGCAAAGAACAGATTCAGGATTGCTTGGTGATGCTGCTTGGCCTGCCCGCACGGCCACGCCCGGATGACGCTGCCGATGCTCTGGCGATCGCCCTCTGTCACACCTTCACAAGACATGCTGCCGCGGGCTATCAAGCCGCCTGGCGGAAGGAACGGGTCGGATGATTGAACAGATCGAAGGAAGAGTCGTCTTGCAAGGCGAGAATGAGTTGCTGCTTCGTGTCGGCCCCCTCGTCTTGCGCCTCCATTATCTGATGCGCCAAGGGGCTTTCGTCACCGGATCTGAGGTCACTCTCCACACTCACCTCTTTTTCAAGGAAGATCTGATCGCCCTCTTTGCCTTCCGCGAGCGAGAAGAGCTGGCCCTCTTCCGGCATTTGCTGACGGTTCCAGGTGTGGGGCCACGCACCGGTCAAGGCATCGTCGCATATATCGGACCGGCTGGCTTGGGTCAAGCCATCAAGAGCGGGAACCCCACGGCTCTCCTGACTGTTCCGGGGATCGGCAAAAAAACCGCTACAAAGATCCTTTTCGCGCTGCGGGATACGGATCTCAGCCTACCAAGAGAGGAGTGGCGAGAGGCATACGAAGCGCTCCTGGCCCTCGGTTTCGATGAAGGAGAAGCCCGCCGGCGCTTGGCTGCCATCGATCTTTTACGCCCCGGACTGACCATCGAGGATGTCATCAAGGAGGCGCTTCAGGGTTGACCCAAACGGTCAAGCAGCTCATCGCGACGGCTCTTGAAGACCAGCAGCTGCGACCTCAGACACTCGACGAGTACATCGGTCAAGTCGAAGTCAAGGAAGCGCTGCGCATTGCCATTGAGGCGGCCAAGATCCGCTCCCTGCCGATCGACCACATCCTCGTCTATGGGCCTCCCGGAATGGGAAAGACGACCATCGCAGCGATGGTCGCTCACGAGATGGGCAGCAAGCTCTGGCGCACCACCGGCCCAGCTATCACTTCCCCCCGCGACCTGGCCACCATCGTGGCCAGCTTACAGAAGGGGGACGTGCTCTTCATCGACGAGATCCACCGTCTTAGCCGCGCTGCCGAGGAGACCCTCTATCCGGCGATGGAGGACTTCCGCCTGCACATCACCCTGGGCAAAGGCCTGACCGCCAAAGCCATCGAGGTTCCGCTGGCTCCCTTCACTTTGGTGGGAGCCACAACACGAGCCGGGATGCTGACCAGTCCATTGCGTGACCGTTTTGGCCTGGTCTTTCGCCTGGGTTTCTACGCGTTGCCTGAGATCGTCCAGATCATCCGCCGAGCCTCGCGAATCTACGGCACAGCGGTGGACGGAAAGCAAGCTGAGACTATCGCCCAACGCGCACGGGGCACCCCCCGTATCGCCAACCGTCTCTTAAAACGAGTCATCGACTACGCCGTAGCTCGTAACGATGGCCAAGTCGCCGAGTGGGTATTAGAGGAGACTTTCCACTTGATGAAAATCGACGAGCTGGGCTTGGATGAGATGGACCGCCAACTGCTCGTGGCCTTGGCCCGCAAATACGGCGGGGGGCCGCTGGGGATCGAAACGATGTGCGCGATTCTGGGGGAAGATCGCGACACGGTGGAGGACGTCTACGAACCATACTTGATCCAATCAGGCCTTCTGGAGCGGACCGCGCGCGGGCGGATGCTGACGGAGAAGGCAAAGCGGCACCTCCGGCTGGAGACGCAGGGGATCCATGCGCTTTTCCCTTAGCCTCCTTCTTTTGATTGTTCTGTTAGTAGCGCCGATTACCCCTGGCGCCTCCAGCGACCTCGAGGGGGGAAGTGAGCCGCCGACTCTGCGTCTATTGCTCGACTCCTCCCCGAACGCCAGCTTGATCGGCAGCTTGCCGGCCCCCGGCAGCTTGATAGCCCCCGGCAGGGTGTCCTGGCAAGTTTCCTTTCCCTCCAGTGGAGGGCAAGTCACTTTCTCCGGTGGGGAGTCGCTCGCCCTCTGGCCCCTCACCAACCCTTGGTGGGTGATTCTGGAGACGGGACCGGTTTCCTCGCTGCAGCAAGCCGTGTCCTCCTTTCCCGATCTCTGGCAACAAGTGGGGAAACCACTTTTAGCTGAACTATCCGGCGCTCTCAGCCTCTCTTTAGGGCCCTACCCCAGCCAAAGCGCCGCCGAAGTTGATCGGAACCGCTCCGCAGCTTCTTTCCCTGGAGTCTCTGTAACCAGTGGCGTCTACTCCTTTTTTCTGGAGACAGACCGCGCCTATGACCTAGGGTGGGCTTCCCAAGAGGGTGGAGTGGCTTTCCAATTCACCTCCTCCGCTCCGTTGTCTTATGAAGGAAAGGGGTACCGGGGCAGTTTGGAGGTTTTTGTGCGAGCTGGTGAAGAGCCGCTACTGCGCGTAGTCAATACGCTGGATCTGGAGAGTTACCTCTATGGCGTCCTGCCCGCTGAGATCTACCCCAATTGGGCAGTGGAAGCGGTGAAAGCACAGGCTGTGGCTGCTCGCACCTTTGCCTTGCGCAGGCTGCAAGGAGGAACCCCCCGCAAAACGGAAGGGTACGATCTCACCGGCACAGTCTCCGACCAAGTCTACAAAGGATACAGTGCGGAAGCGGAAGCCAGTAACCTAGCCGTGGACGATACCCGCGGAGAAGTCCTGACCTACGGCGGGGAGGTGATTAGCGCCCTCTTCCACGACTGCTCGGGAGGGATTACCGAGAACAACGAAAACGTCTTCAGCGGCCCACCCCTCCCCTACCTTCGAAGCGTCCCCAGTCCAGGCGAGGAGGCCAACAAATACTTCAGTTGGACCGCCACCATCGCCGCCAGCGCTTTCATGGAGGCCGCCGAAAAGAAAAAGGGCGTGACGCTCGGAGATCTGGTTTCCCTGAAGATCCTGGAACAAGGCGTCTCCGGACGTATCAAGACGCTACAGGTGGAGGGGACAGTGAGGACCTGCACCTTAACCGGCGAGCAACTGCGGCAAGTAGCCGGGTTGCGCTCCAGCCTCACTAGCTGGCAAGGCGCTGTTCCGTCAGGAGGGGGAGAACCACCTGCGGGCGATGTCATCGTCGCTTGCCTGTCCACTTCCGGCCTAGGGAGCCTCTCCATGAAGGGAGCAGTGCTGCTCTCTTCCCTGGGGACGGCCTCCCCCCCGGACCAACCGATTCTCCTTTCCGCGGAAGGTTCTTGGCCTCTACCCATCACTTCGACCACTACCCCTCTCACGGCGAGCTCGGGTGTTGTCCTGACCTTCACTGGACATGGCAACGGCCACGGCCTGGGTATGCCGCAGTGGGGCGCCAAGGCCCGCGCCGAGGAGGGGATGAGCTACATTGCCATCCTTGCGACTTACTACACCGGCGTCCAGTTGGAGACGCGTTACTGATGACCAAGATCGCCGCCTACGACTACCACCTCCCCCCCGAACTCATTGCCCAGCACCCGGTCGATCCGCGCGACGCCGCCCGCCTGCTGGTGTTGGACCGCGCCACCGGAGAGATCCGTCATCGTTTGTTCCGCGATGTCGTCGATTATTTGGCCCCCGGGGACTTGTTGGTCGTGAACAACACGCGCGTCATCGCCGCCCGTCTCCATGGCCGTCTGCCCAGCGGAGGGAAAGGGGAGGTGTTTCTCCTGCGCCCACTGGATGGAGAATTGCTGCGATGGGAGGCTTTGGTCCGGCCGGGGCGCAAGCTGCAACCCGGGGATCGGCTCTTGGTGAATGGCGTAGAGATTCAAGTGGAGAGTCGGAACTCCTTTGGCGGCCGCACCGTGCGCTTCAGCGCTTTCGACTGGAATTTTCTGGAAGTGCAGGGTGAAATCCCCCTTCCCCCCTACATCAAGGCTCCTCTCGTACAGGAGGAAGACTACCAGACCATCTTCGCCCGGGAGCGGGGGGCAGTTGCGGCGCCTACTGCTGGCCTTCACTTCACTCCCGAACTGATCTCCTGCCTGCAAAAGAAAGGTATCAACCTCGTCGAAGTGACCCTTCACGCCGGGTTGGGCACCTTCCGACCCATTCGCGCCGAAGAGATCGAAGACCACCAGATGCACGAAGAGGAGTTCAGTTTGAGCATCGATGCCGCTGCGACCATTCGAGAGACGCGCAACAGGGGCGGGAAGATCTTTGCCTGCGGCACCACCGTAGTCCGCGCCCTGGAGACGGCCGCTGGAAGCGCTGGCGAGGTACAGGCGATGGATGGCCTGACGTCGCTCTTCATTACCCCAGGCTTCCCCTTTTGCGCCTGCGACGCCATCATCACCAACTTCCATCTGCCCAAGAGTACTTTGCTCCTCCTCGTCTCGGCTTTTTCCTCGCGTGAGCAGATCTTCAACGCCTACCAGGAGGCTGTGGATCTTCGCTACCGCTTCTTCTCCTTTGGAGATGCGATGTTGATTCTGTAGGGGCGGGTTTCAAACCCGTCCCTACATGCGGTTCATGGTCCAAGGTTCCGAGTCCCGGGTCAAGAAGACTCGCAGTAATGCTCGAGGGCATGCTTTGGACCAGGGACGTGGGATTTTGACTGAATAGGATGGTAAATCAACAAATGGATTTTCGAATTCTATGCACTGACCCCGCCAGCGGGGCGCGGCTTGGCGCGCTGCGCACCGCCCACGGGGAAGCCCAGACGCCGGCCTTCATGCCGGTGGGGACACATGCCACAGTTAAGGCTCTGATTCCCGAGGAGGTGTGGGAGATCGGAGCACGGATCATCCTTTGCAACACCTACCATCTCTACCTGCGACCGGGAGCTGAGCTGATCGAGAGAGCTGGCGGTCTGCACCGCTTTATGAACTGGCAGGGAACCATTCTCACCGATTCAGGCGGTTACCAAGTCCTCTCCTTGGGTCACCTGCGCAAGCTCACCGAGGAGGGCGTGCGATTTCGCTCGCACATCGATGGCTCCTCCCACCTCTTCACCCCCGAGCTATGCGTAGAAGTACAGGAAAAACTGGGCTCCGACTTACTGATGCCGCTGGACATCTGCCTCTCCTTGCCGGCTTCGCGCCGCGCCGTAGAGGATGCTTCGAGTCGCACCACTCGTTGGGCTAGACGGGGCAAGGAGTATCATCAAGACAAGCCGGGCGACCTCTTCGGCATCATCCAGGGCGGCACCTTTTCTGATCTGCGCCTTGCCTCGCTAGAACAGTTGGAGGAGATCGGCTTCGCCGGATTGGCCATCGGCGGCCTCTCCGTCGGCGAGGAGAAAGAGGCGATGCTGGAAACGTTGGCTAGGCTGACTCCGGCCATGCCCCCCTCCAAGCCACGTTACCTGATGGGGATGAGCGCTCCCTCCGCTCTGGTGCGCTCGGTCGCTCTGGGAGTTGACCTCTTCGATTGCGTCTTGCCCACTCGCCTGGGGAGAAACGGCACAGTCTATTGCCAACGAGGCAAAATCAACATTGACAATGCCCGTTTCCGCGACGACTTCGGTCCCATTGACGAAGCCTGCGATTGTTATGTCTGCCGCCACTTTTCCCGCGCCTATCTTCGCCATCTCTTCACCAGCAAAGAGATGCTGGGCGGGCGACTACTCTCCTACCACAACCTGCGTTTTATGGAACACCTCATGGAACAGATCCGCCAGGCTTTACGGGAAGGGTCTTTCCCAGCATTTCTGGCAACGTTTGAAGCCACCTACAAGGAGGCCAGCATCAATGTGTAAACCCTTCCTCACCCTCGAGCAAGTCAAAGCCGATCCTCAGATCCACCACTTAATTCAGCGGGCCGATGACTACCTGGCCACGCTCGGCTACACCGAACACGGCTTTCGACACGCCGGCCTGGTTTCAGCCATCGCTATGAACATTCTCAAGCGATTGGGAAAGGAGGAGCGCCAAGTCGAGCTTGCCGGGATCGCCGGTTACATCCATGACATCGGCAATCTCTGCGGCAGGGAGTCCCACCCAAGTGTCGGGGCGGTCCTCGCCTTCCAGGCTCTGAAAGAGATGGGGATGGACTTCGAGGAGACGACCGAGATTATGGTGGCCATCGGCAACCACGACGAGCCGACCGGAATCCCGGCCTCGGATATTAGCTCAGCTCTAATCCTGGCCGACAAGTCGGACATTCACCGAAGCCGGGTGCGTCTTGAAGACGCGAGCAAATTCGACATCCACGACCGCGTCAACTTCGCAGTGACCTCTTCCTTCCTACGGGTGACTCCACCGGACATTACATTAGAGTTAACCACGGATACCGCCATCGGATCGGTGATGGATTATTTCGAGATCTCCTTTCCCCGCCTGGTAATGGCTCGGAAAGCGGCCGAGTATCTGGGCTGCTCTTTTCACCTGGACATCAACAAGCAACGCATTTGGTAAGTCCAGCTTCTTTCCACAGAACTCCCTGCCGGGGGCTATCAAGCTGCCGGGGGCTATCAAGGCGCCGCGGGTTATCACGCTGTAGAAAGAAGGCTATCGAGTTGCCGCGGGCTATCGAGTTGCCGCGGGCTATCGAGTTGCCGCGGGCTATCTTGCCAGGAAGAGAAGCAGTCCCTATACTTTCAGGGTTATTCCCACATCCAACGTAAGGAGCAAACGGTTTGAAGAACCAAACATTTCGCATCATCCTGATCCTTCTCATCTTGGCGGGAGGCATCGCGGTCTATTTCCTGATGCCGCTCCGGTTTGGCCTGGACCTGGCCGGTGGTGTGCACTTCACCTTGGAGGCAGTGGACTCCCCGGGAGCCCCGCTGACCCGAGAGGGAGTCGATGCCGCTCGCAGGGTGCTCTCCCAACGCGTCAATGCCTTGGGCCTCAGTGAGCCGATCATCCAGCAACAGGGGGGGGATCGTTGGAACCGGATCATTGTCGATCTGCCTCGCTACCAAGACCCGGCCAAGGCCCGTGAGATCCTCGGCCGCACTGCTTTACTGGAGTTCATCGTCGCACGGGAACGGGTCATCCTGACCGCTTCCGATCTGGCCACCCGCACCAGCACCAACGGGGATGTCTTGACGCCGACTATCTTAGTTGAACCGCGCAGCGGGATCCCAATGATCTTGCTCTACTACGGCCCCGCGGGAGAACGTAAATACGCCATTGTCGGCAGTACCAGCGCCACCGAGCCAGGCTTCGAAAGCCCGGAGAAGGCTGCCCAGACCATTACACCCACCCCCGGCGTCCAGCTTAGCCTCCCTCGCGGCGATGTGGGAATTACCGGCCGCTATCTGACCGACGCCAAGGCTGCTTTCGGCCAAAACGGCGAGCCTGAGGTCTCCATCAAGTTCAATGCCGAGGGAACCACTATCTTCGCCAAATTGACCCAAGAGATGGTCAACAAGATGATCTACACCGTGCTGGACAATGACATCGTCTTCGCCGGCACCGTGCAAGAGCAGATTCCCTCCGGCGAAGCCCGGCTAACCGGCAAATTCACCATCGACGAGGCCTCCAACATCGCCACTTTGCTGCGCGGCGGCGCATTGCCGGTGAAGCTGGTCATTGCCGAGGAGCGCACCGTCAATCCCACCTTGGGTGAAGCGGCTATCCAAGCATCAATCATCGCCGGGATCGTCGCCATTCTATTGGTCTTCCTCTTCATGATCCTCAACTACCGCCTGCTCGGTCTGCTGGCAGATGTCGCCCTGGTCTTCTATGTGATCCTTGTCCTGGCTTTGCTCAAGTTGCTTGGAGCCACCCTCACTCTACCCGGCATCGCCGGTGTGATCCTCTCCATCGGGATGGCAGTGGACGCCAACGTCTTGATCTTCGAGCGCATGCGCGAGGAAATCTTCGCCGGGAAAACCTTCCGTGGCGCCGTCGCTTCCGGCTTCGCCAAGGCCTTCCGCACAGTAGTCGACTCCAACGCCACCACATTGATCGCTGCTGCCGCCCTCTACTGGTTCGGCACCGGCGCCATCCGCGGTTTCTCCATCACCCTCGCTTTGGGTATCTTGGTCTCCCTCTTCACCGCCGTCTTCGTTACACGGGCTTTCGTCGACCTCTTAGCTGGGACTAAACTGGCCAAGAACCTGCCCCTCTTGAACATGCACCCTGGCTACTTCTCCCTGATCCGCATCGGCAAGTTCGACTTCATGGGGCGGACCAAACTGTGGTTCGGGATCTCTATCACACTGATCGTTGTCACCCTGGCTGTGGCCGGCGTGAACTGGTTCGTCCGACCCCAGCATTTGCCCTACAACCTCGGTGTCGACTTCACCGGAGGCAGCCGGCTAGAGCTGACCACGCAAGCCCCGGAGAAGCTGGTCCCCGCCACCCTGGCCAATGCCTTCGCCGAAGCGGGCGTACCCAATGTGCAAGTTCAGCCGGTCAACGACTACGATGCGGTGGTGCGCACGGAGGAATTGACCTCGCAGGATACCACGCGCGTAACGGGAGAGCTGAAAAAGACCTTCCCTACCATTACCCTGCTCGCCGGCGATTATGTCGGGCCGGTAGTAGGCCAAGACTTGCAGCTCAATGCCCTCTGGGCCTTGCTTGTGGCTCTGGCCGGGATCACCCTTTACATCTCCTTGCGCTTCCAGTTCACTTTCGGCGTAGCCACCATCATTGCCTTGGTCCATGACATATTTATCGTTATGGGTTTCTTCGCCATCTTCTTCCTGGAGGCCAACAGCCCGCTAGTGGCAGTGTTGCTGACCGTGGTCGGATACTCGGTAATGGACACCGTGGTAGTATTGGACCGCGTCCGCGAGAACCTCCGCCTGCGCAAGAAAGAGAGCATCCCTGATCTGATCAACGCTTCCATCCAGCAGGTCTTTGTGCGCTCGATGAACACCACCCTCACCACCGTGCTCGCGGTTGTGGCCCTGGTAATCTTCGTCGGCTCGACCATTCCCGATTTCTCTTGGGGTTTGCTGATCGGTATCACCACCGGCGCCTACTCCTCCATCTTCATCGCAACCCCGCTAGTGAACATCTGGCTGAAGCGAGCTGACGCCCGTTCTCGTTTGAGCAAGAACCGCCGTTAGCGCATCAACCTCTATTCGTCCCGAAGAAGGGCTCTGCTGGAAGGCAGAGCCCTTCTTCTACGCCATCCAGTCTTGCGTTTGCAGTTTCAGAAACCTTTGGATACCCTTAAAGGAATCGTCCCAGCCGGGAACGAGGATCTGCGCATGAACCAGACAGACCTATTGGCCGCCTCGCACAAACGACGGATTGCTGTTTTTTCGGTGGGAGTCGGGATTCTCCTGACCACCCTTAAGTTAGTCGTCGGGCTGCTCACCGGCAGCCTCGGCATCCTCTCGGAGATATCGCGCTCCTTCCTCGATCTGGTCGCTGCGCTGGTCCCTTTCTTCTCGATCCGTATCTCCACCCGACCCCCCGGCGTAGGGGCGACGCATGCATCTCCCCTACTAGCCCGCGGCAGCTTGATAGCCCCCGGCAGGGTGCTCTGGCAAGATGGAGAACATCTCTACCCTCGTCGAGTCTTTTCACCAAGGCGCCGGCTGCACCACGCGCGATGAACATCGACGACTTGGAGGAAAAGATCGCCCAGCTCCTCCCAAAGGTCAATCGAGTACGGGTTCGACGTGCCTACGAGTATGCTAGTCAAGCCCATGCCAACCAGAAGCGCAACTCGGGGGAACCCTACATCAATCATCCCCTTGCCGTATCCTCTATCCTCACCGAGCTGGAAGTGGACGAGCCGACCCTCTTGGCAGCCCTCCTACACGATGTGGTGGAAGACACCGGAGCCACGCTGGAGGAGATAAGCCAGGAATTCGGAGCAGAGGTAGCCACTTTAGTGGATGGTGTCACCAAGATCTCCGGTATCAGTTACGCCTCACAAGAAGAGCGTAATCTGGAAAACTTACGAAAAATCCTCTTGGCCATGGCCCAGGATATCCGCGTTGTCGTGATCAAACTAGCCGACCGCCTGCACAATCTTCGTACCCTGAACTATCTACTGCGGGAGAAACAACAGTTGGTAGCGCGGGAAACACTGGAGATCTTCGCCCCACTGGCCTCCCGCCTGGGAATATACAAGTTGAAGTGGGAGTTGGAGGATCTCTCCTTCCGCTATTTGGAGCCGGACCTCTACTTCGATCTGGCCCGGCGCATGCAGCGAAAACGGAGCGAGCGGGAGCGCATCCTGCATGAAGGCCGCCAGATCCTCCTCGGCGAATTGACGCAAGCCAAAATCTCGGGTGAGGTCCAGTACCGCGCCAAACACCTTTACTCGGTGCGCCAGAAGATGGACAAAGACCAGATCCCATTCGAGGAGATCTATGACCTGCTCGGTTTGCGCGTAGTCGTGCGCGACGTGTCTACCTGCTATGAAGCGCTGGGGTTGGTCCACGCCGTCTTCACGCCTCTTCCCGGGCGCCTCAAAGACTACATCGCCATGCCCAAGCCCAACCTCTACCAGTCCCTTCACACAGTAGTAATCGGCCCACAGGGGGAGCCGATGGAGATCCAGATCCGCACCGAGGAGATGCACCGCACCGCCGAGCTTGGGATCGCCGCTCACTGGCGTTACAAGGAGGGGGGTAAGCGGGACTCCCAGATGGAAGAGAAGATGGCTTGGCTGCGTTCCTTGCTGGAGTGGCAGAAAGAGTTGACCGACTCGCGCGAGTTCCTGGAACGGGTGAAAGTGGACCTCTTCGCCGACGAAGTGCTGGTCTTCACCCCGAAAGGGGAAGTGATCAACCTACCGGTCGGAGCCACCCCGGTCGACTTCGCCTTTCAAATACATTCCCAGGTAGGCCAACACTGTGCCGGGGCAAAGGTGAACGGCAGGATCACCTCTCTTGACACAGCCCTCCATACCGGTGATCGCGTAGAGATTCTCACCCGTCCCACTGCTACTCCTTCTCTCGACTGGCTGGGGTTCGTCCGCGCCACTTCCACCAAGAGCAAGATCCGCGCCTTCTTCCGCAAGAAGGACAAGGTCGAGAATCTGGCGGATGGCAAAGTCATCTTCGACAAACACCTGCGCCGCTTCTTGACTGGCGCCAAGTTCTCTCAAGCGATGGAGGCTTTCGAGCTGGCCGGAGAGGAAGACCTCTACCTTGCCCTCGGCACTGGCGCGCTCTCGCCCGTCCAAATTCTACAGTTCCTGGCTCGGGCGGAGGCCGAGGAGAAGGCTTCCGCGGAACCCAAGCTGGTTCCGCTGGCTCCCTCCCCTCCCCTCCAGTTGCAGGGAACCGAGGGGATGGTGGTTCGTTTGGCCGGCTGTTGTCTGCCCCTTCCCGGGGATGAAGTAGTCGGCTTCATCACCCAAGGGCGGGGAATCGCCATCCACCGCAGCGACTGTCCCAACTTGGCCAAGCTGCCTGATCCGGAACGCAAGATGGAAGTCTCCTGGCCGCCCCACTTGAAACAAACCGCCTTTACTGCCGCTCTCTATCTGCGAACCGCCAATCGTCCCGGGGTGTTGAAAGAGATCACCACAACCATTGCTGATGACAATGTCAACATCCAGGAGATCAAAGCTTACCCGATGGCTTCAGAATCAACTGGAATCCAACTGAAAGTCACCGTCCGTGACCTCGGCCAGTTGCAACATTTGATCAACCGGCTGGAACGGATCCCCTCGGTAAATGAGGTGTTCCGGAAATGAAAGCCTTGCTGCAGCGCGTCTCCTTCGCTGGAGTGGAAGTCGACGGACGGACGGTAGCCCAAATCGGGGTGGGGCTCTTGGTTTTTCTCGGGGTGGCCCGTGGAGATGGGGAGAGTGATGCCCGCTCGTTAGCGGCGAAAACCGCCCACTTGCGCATCTTTCCGGACCAAGAAGGGAAGATGAACCACTCCTTGTTGGAGATCGGCGGGGAAGCGCTGGTGGTCTCTCAGTTCACCCTGCTGGCAAGAAGTCGGAGGGGCCGACGCCCGGACTTCCTTGAGGCTTCCCCGCCGGAGGAAGCCAGCCGTTTGTGTGAGTCCTTCCTCAACGCCCTGCAAGGGTTGGGTATACGCACCCAAGCCGGCGCCTTCCAGTCGAGGATGAAAGTCAGCCTGACCAACGACGGGCCGGTGACGATCCTCTTGGATAACCGCGAGAATTGAGCTAAAATAAACACGCTGCTGCGGGCTATTATGAACACGCTGCTGCGGGCTATTAGCTTACCGGTGGGGACATGGCTCAACGGGAGAGCGCTTCCCTCGCACGGAAGAGGTTGCGGGTTCGATTCCCGCTGTCTCCACCAGATATATTATCGATAGGGCAGTGGCACGCTGCCGCGGGCTATTTTGCTGCCGCGGGCTGATCAGCCGTCCTTTTTCGGACCTTCTCTGGCAGTGCAGCGCTGCTCCCGCTACAATACGAGCATGAGCAGACAGCGCCCAACCTTAGCACGGATGTTATTTCGTTTCTTCGCCTGGTTTCTCTCCATCCTCTTGGTTTTGGTGGTCGGAGTGGGGATGATCGGTCTTGTCTATCTGAACCGCATCGGCATCAACCCAGCCGAGGTATTGGGGATGCAGTTGGACCAAACTCCTGCCCTGACCACTGAGATCTACGACCGCAATGGGGTATTGCTGGCCCAGCTTTGGCAGGACGAGTTCCGCTACTATATCCCCCTCAACCGTATCCCCGTTGTGCTGCTGCAGGCCGTTACCGCCACCGAGGACAAGAACTTCTGGGTCCACCGCGGGGTGGACTTGGAAGGAACGATGCGCGCTGTGCTGGCCAACCTGCGTTCCGGCCAGATCGAGGAGGGTGGCTCGACCATTACTCAGCAGTTGGCTCGCGCCCTCTATCACCTCGACCCGCGGCAAACACTGCAGCGGAAGATCTCCGAGGCCATCCTCTCTCTCCGCCTGGAGGCATCCTTCAGCAAAGAGAAGATCCTGGAGATGTACCTCAATCAAATCTACTTCGGGGAAGGCGCTTACGGTGTAGAGGCTGCCGCCCGCACCTATTTCGGAATCGGCGTGGATCAATTGGACCTGGCCCAGGCAGCCCTCTTGGCAGGATTGATTGTGGCGCCATCGAAGATCTCCCCCTACCGTGACCCGGAAGGGGCAAAAGTGCGACAGGGAGAGGTGCTGGCACGCATGCAACGCCAGGGGACGATCGACCAGCAGCAGATGGAGAAGGCCATGGCTGAGCCCCTGCGCTTCCACGACCTCAGCGTCCAAGCTTGGAAGGCGCCCTATTTCGTGGACTACGTGAAAGGCTTGCTCTTGGATGAGTACGGTCCAACCGTCCTCTACCAGGGTGGCTTGCGCATCACCACTTCATTGGACTTGCGCTTGCAGGCTTTCGCCGAACAAGCGGCAACTGAGGGAGTGCGCTACTGGCAAGAGCAGAAGGAGTGGCCCACCGACTTGGTCGATGCGCTGGGGGCGCCTCAACCGCAATTGGCTCTGGCGGCCATCGACCCAACCAACGGCGACCTGCTGGCTATGGTGGGGGGAACTGATTATGCCGCCTCCAATTACAACCGCGCCTCCCAAGCCCAACGGCAACCCGGGTCTTCTTTCAAGATCTTCGATTACGCCACTGCCTTGGAGTCGGGTGTGCTCAAACCGTATGAGACCTTGGTCTCCGAGCCAATCAAGGTGCAAACAGGGAACGAGGTTTGGGAACCCTCTGAATACCGTGACAACCCCAACTCCAGCGAGAAACGCTACTACGGATCCCTCACCGTGCGCCAAGCCTTGGTCCAGTCTTCCAACATCGCCGCCATCAAAGTCGCGCTCCGGGCCGGCCTGGACAACGTCATCGCCATGGCTCATGCCATGGGCATCACCACTGATCTCCAAGCGGTCCCCTCTCTGGCCATCGGAAGCTGCGAAGTAATCCCTCTGGAGATGGCCCAAGCCTACGGGGTGCTGGCCAAGGGAGGGGTCAAAGCACAATTGCGACCCATCCTGCGCGTCCTCAACTGGGACGGCAGCCTGCTCAAGTCTTATCAACCGTCGGAGCAACGGGTGCTCTCCTTCCAAACCGCCTATCAACTGACTGATTATTTCCAATCGGTGATCCGACCCACCCAGGCCTTCATCGAAGGATTGCCTTCGGCGGGAAAAACCGGCACCACCGATATGCTGCGCGATGCTTGGTTCTGCGGCTACACGCCTGCCCTCTCTTGCGCGGTGTGGACAGGCGCGGACGATGCTTCGGTTCCATACCTCTCGCGCAAGAATATCGGCATGTACATGCCGGCCTCGATCTGGCGCCTCTTCGTGGAAAAAGCCATCACCATCCTGCCCAAGCCGGATTTCCCCGGTTATGAGGAAAGCGATCTTGTTACGCGGCGCATCTGCAAAGCGTCCGGTCGCTTGGCCAACCGCTGGTGCCCGGAAGACCAGTTGGTTTGGGAGACCTTCGTGGTAGGAAGCGAGCCGGACCGCTACTGTAACTTGCATGAAGAAGCCTCGCCCACGCCCAGCCCCTCAGTGGAAGTGATCCCCTCACCCACGCCATCTCCCTCACCCACGCCATCTCCCTCGGCAACACCATCCCCCTCGGCAACTCCTGCCCCTCCCTCGCTGGCGCCGCCGGTATTATCTCCTACCCCCTCAACCAGCGTTGCTCCTTCGGAGCCCAGTCCCTCTCCTTCACCCAGTTCATCGCCGCCTGAGGATATTCAGTCCCTGCTGACGCCCACGCCCAGCCCTTCCACCGGAAGTCCCCCGAATTGATCTCCGGTCAATCCGGACCTCCGGTCAATCCGGACCGTAGGTCTATAAAGCAAAGGAGGAATCCATCATCAAGCGTCCCACAGTCGAAAATTTGAAAGATTATCTCCAACAGGAAGTCCAATTGGAGGGGTGGGTGTACAACATCCGCTCCTCCGGTTCCGTTCAATTCATCCTCTTGCGCGACGGCACCGGCCTGGTGCAGGCCGTGGCCAGTCGACAGGCCCTCTCCCCGGAGTCTTTTGCCTTGGCCAAGCGGCTCACCCAGGAGGCTTCTCTCCGCCTGCGCGGTCGCGTTCGAGAAGATGCCCGCTCTCCAGGCGGCGTGGAGCTGGAGGTCAGTGACCTGGAGTTGGTCGGTCCTTCCCAGGATTATCCGATCACCCTGAAGGAGCACGGCACCGCCTTCCTCATGGAGCACCGCCACCTTTGGCTGCGCTCTCTGCGCCAGACGGCGATCCTGCGCGTCCGCGCCACCATCGTCAAGGCCATGCGAGACTACATGGACGGCCAAGGCTTCACCCTTGTGGACGCGCCGATCCTCACTCCGGCCGCGGTGGAGGGAACCACCACCCTCTTCCCAGTGGAGTACTTCAATGAGACGGCTTACCTCTCCCAGTCCGGCCAATTATACAACGAGGCCACCTGTATGGCTCTGGAACGTGTTTATTGCTTCGGCCCGGCTTTCCGTGCGGAGAAGTCCAACACCCGCCGCCACCTCACCGAGCTGTGGATGATGGAGCCGGAAGCAGCTTTCTTCACCTATGAGGACAACATCCGGCTGCAGGAGGGGTTGATCTGTTCCATCGTGGAGCAGGTGCTGACCCACCGATCCCGTGAGCTGGAATCGCTGGAGCGGAATTCCGATGCCTTGCGCAAAGTGACGGCGCCCTTCCCCCGCATCACCTACGATGATGCCCTCCAAATGCTGGCCGAGGGAGGGTTGGAGCTGCCTTGGGGTGAAGATTTAGGGGCGCCTCAAGAGGCTTTCCTTTGCGGCCGGTACGAGAAACCGGTCTTCCTCACCCACTTCCCAGTGGCTTGCAAGGCGTTCTATATGAAGCCGGATCCCCAACGCCTGGAGGTGACCCTCTCCGCTGATTTGCTGGCCCCCGAGGGGTATGGTGAGATCATCGGCGGATCCGAGCGAATCGACTCGCTGGAGCTGCTGGAGGAACGCATCCGGCAACACAACCTACCGATGGAGCCCTACCGCTGGTACCTTGACTTGCGCCGTTTCGGTCCCGTCCCTCACGCCGGCTTCGGCATCGGCGTGGAGCGGACAGTGGCCTGGATCTGCGGCCTGGAGCATATCCGCGAGAGCATCCCCTTCCCTCGGATGCTGGAAAAGATGTACCCCTGATGGAGGCGCTGAACGCCCCTCGCGGCACCCAGGACATCCTCCCTCCCGACTCGGCCCTCTGGGTGGAACTGGAGGGGATCATCCGCCGAGTTGCCCGTTCCTTCGTCTATGAGGAGATCCGTACCCCCCTCTTCGAGCATTCCGAGTTGTTCCAGCGCGGCGTGGGCAGTGAGACGGACATCGTCTCCAAGGAAATGTACACCTTCGCTGACCGAGGCGGTCGTAGCCTGACTCTACGTCCGGAGGGAACCGCAGCTGTAGCCCGCGCCTACTTGCAGCACAACCTGGCCAATCGCGGGCT
Source organism: uncultured bacterium (assembly GCA_964464245.1). Lineage (GTDB taxonomy): Bacteria > Caldisericota > JANLFM01 > JANLFM01 > JANLFM01 > JAPLHV01. The sequence goes on along the minus strand of CAYXFH010000175.1, from coordinate 13,450 downwards.
TCCGCAGAAGCTCCTCTACCTGGGACCAATGTTTCGCTACGAACGGCCCCAAGCCGGCCGTTTCCGCCAGCACCACCAATTCGGTTTCGAGGTTCTGGGCGCCGGCGAAGCGATGGTCGACGTGGAAGTGATCACCGTGGCCATCGCTGTCTATCGCACCCTCGGTATTCAGCGTTTCACTGTCCTGCTCAACTCCATCGGCTGTCGCAACTGCCGGCCCGATTACCTGGCTCTCTTGAGAAAGTCGATGACCCCGCACCTTGACAAACTCTGCCCAGACTGCCAGCGGCGCCATGCCGGAAACCCGTTGCGTTTGTTGGATTGCAAGAATCCCTCCTGCCAGCCTATTCTGGATCAGGCGCCACATTCCGCAGGGAATCTCTGTCCTGACTGCCGGTCCCACTTTCAGGAAGTCCAGCGCCTCCTAAGCCTCGTCGCTCTCCCCTTCCAACTGGAGCCGCGGCTGGTGCGCGGGTTGGACTACTACACCCGCACTGTCTTTGAAGTCACTTCACCTGACCTGGGCGCCCAGAACGCCCTTTGCGGCGGTGGCCGCTACGACGACTTGGTGGCCACCCTCGGTGGGTCGCCGACCCCTGGGGTGGGCTTCGCCGGAGGTTTAGAGCGAGCGCTGCTGATCCTCGTTGAACGGGGAGCGGCGAATTTAACACCCCTTGACGTATACCTGGTTCACCTCGGGCCGGAAGCCCAGGAACGAGCCTTGCTGCTTTCCCAGGAACTACGCCAGGCCGGATTGGCAGTCAACCAATCCTATGACACCCGCAGCCTTTCTAGTCAGTTGAAGATAGCCAACCGAAAAAGTGCCCGGTATACCGTGATCATTGGCGAGGATGAGTTGCGCCGGGGGGTGGCGATGGTACGGGAGATGGCCTTAGGCCAACAGACGGAGGTGGCGCTGACCTCTTTGCTTGCGTATTTGCGCGCCAGAGGCTAGGATAAACCTACCCTGCTGTGTTTGTGATGAAGAGGCACAACGGTTTGAGCCAACACTTAAACCCCGGGGATCTGACCTGAGGCTGACGGGAGTTGTCCCTCTCTCATCTCAGTTAAGAAGCCCACCTGCAAAAACAGGTTCAAAACCACTTCTTCACACGGCACGGTGGGGTTCTGTGTTCTTCGCCGGAACACCCTGCCGGGGGGCTATCAGGCTGCCGGGGGCTATCAGGCGCCGGACGGCTTTCCCGAAATGTTTACGCCCGTACTCTGCAATGAGGATCGCAGCTGGCTCTTTCCGGCCTTCACAGTGGACAAGGCCTTATCTAGGACTGCCTCCAGCTTGGCTAGCATCGCCTCGGCGTAAGCCTCGGCATCGCGCTTCAAGGCGCGAGCTTCCTCTCCCCGACGCTCCAAGATCTCTTTGCTCTTCATCTCTGCCTGCTGCAAAATATCCGATTCGGAGACCATGGCCTGTGCCTGGACACGGGCTTGTTGGACCAGCCGGTCGGCTTCCTGCTGCCCTTCCTCCAGCATCTTCTTGCGCTCCTGGAGAATCCACTTGGCTTGAGAGAGCTCCTCCGGGAAGCTCTCACGGATCTGGTCGAGAAGCTCCAACATTCGATCCATCTTGATGGTGATATTATGAGTGAACGGGATTTTTTTACCCTGATCGATGAGGTTCTCGATGTCATCCAGAAGTTCTAAGACGCCCATTCCTAACCCCTTTCCAGTCGGTATTTTTCTTTCAGCCTGGCCTCTACTTTCGGCGGGACGAACTCCGCCACCGGCCCACCATAAGAGGCGATCTCTTTGACCACTCTCGAACTAAGAAACGAATACCGCCCCGATGCGGCAAGAAAAAAAGTCTCCACGTCTGGGGCGAGCTCGTGGTTGATCAGCGCTAATTGCAATTCGTATTCGAAGTCTGACATCACCCGCAGCCCGCGCACAATGATCTGCGCCTTCTCTTTCTTCATATACTCTACGAGCAATCCGGAGAATGTGTCAACGCTCACCGTGGACCATCGACCAACTTCATCGCGAAGCATCTCCGCCCGCTCCACCAGATCGAATAGTTGATCCTTGCTGCGATTCTCGATGACCGCCACCACTACCTCGTCGAAGATGGCCTGGGCGCGTTCGATGATGTCCAGGTGACCGTACGTGACCGGGTCAAAGCTACCGGGAACGACAGCCCGATTTTTCCTCATCGGGCTGCCTGCCACAGGGTAAGAGCGCTATCTCCATAGCGGTAAGTACGAATCTTAGACAAGCCGAGCGCGCCAACCTCCTCTCGCAAGGAATGTTCTGCGACAATTATAGCACCAGCTTCCAATAAGGAAGAACGATAGAGAGCCGTCAAAGTGGGTGCGATCAGTCCGCGCTCATAGGGGGGGTCGAGAAAGACCAGTCGAAAGCGCAGGCCTTTCTCCTCCAGCCGCACCAGAGCGGTCTTCACTTCCATGGCCAACACCGTCCCCTCCAGTCCGGTAGACTGCAAATTTTGGCGCAGAAGGACTAGGCTGGCTCGCGAACGTTCAACGAAAACGCAAAGGGCGGCGCCCCGGCTGAGCGCCTCTAAACCGATGTTACCGGTGCCGGCAAAGAGGTCGAGAAAGGAAGCGCCTTCCACCCGGCCGGCTAGGATGTTGAAGAGCGCTTCCTTGACTTTGTCAGAAGTAGGGCGCAAGCCCGGGTTACGCCTAGCATGAAGACGCCGGCCTTTTTCGGAACCCGAATAAATGCGCATCAGCCCACCTGGGGCAGATCATTGCCCATCGGGAAGCGTTTCGTCAAAAGCTGCCTCAGCAAAGGGTAAACTTCTAGCCAGCGCGGATCCTGGGCCAGGCGGAAAGCGGCCGCGCGGGCCCTGTCAAGCAACTTGTAGGTGCTCGGGTCAAAAAGATTGACCAGCCTTAGATCAAAGCTTCCGGACTGTTGGGTGCCAAAGAACTCCCCCGGCCCACGAATCTTCAAGTCTTCGGCTGAGATCACGAAACCATCCTGGGTGGAGACCATCACCTCCAAACGTCGCCGTGCCTCCTCGTTTTTGGGGTTGGCTAGCAGGACGCAGTATGACTTGCGCTCTCCCCGCCCGACCCGTCCACGCAACTGGTGCAGTTGAGCCAAGCCGAAACGGTCGGCGTCCCAGATGACCATCAGGTTGGCGTTCGGCACATCCACCCCTACCTCCACCACTGTGGTGCTCACCAAAACTTGGATTCTTCTCTCCTTGAAGTCAGCCATGACCGCCTCCTTCTCATTCCCTCCCATTCGCCCGTGCAGCAGGCCCAGGCTGAGATCGGGGAAAACGCTGGATTGGAGGTCTTTCATCAAGCTGGTCGCAGCACGCGCTGCCAGCTCCTCAGCTCTCTCCTTCTCTTCCACCAAGGGGCAAACAATGTAAACTTGTCCTCCCTCACCGACCTCGCGGCGGATAAACTGGTACACCTCTTCGATCCGCTCCTTGGTCATCAGGTAGGTTGTGATCGGCTGTCGGTTAGCCGGTAAACCGTGGATGGTGCTCACGTCGAGGTCGCCGTAAAGGGTGAGGGCTAAGCTGCGTGGGATTGGAGTAGCGGTCAGCACCAGCACGTCCGGGCTGGCCCCTTTCGCACGCAGGAGTTTGCGCTGCATCACGCCGAAGCGGTGCTGCTCGTCGATCACCACCAGCCCCAGATGATGGAAGCGGACTCCCTCCTCGAGCAAGGCGTGAGTTCCCACAGCGATCTGTACAGAACCATCAGCCAACCCTTCCAGCAGGGTGGCTCGTTCTTTGCTCTTGGTGGAACTGGTGAGCAAAGCCATCTGGGCGGTGATACCGTGCAGGAAAGAGCGCAGCACCATATAGTTCTGGCTGGCGAGGATCTCGGTAGGCGCCATTAAAGCAGCCTGGTAGCCGGATTGCACCGCCGCCAGAATGGCATAGACGGCGAGCACCGTCTTGCCCGAGCCGACCTCTCCTTGCAGTAAACGATTCATCGGCTTGGGCGAGCGTAGCTCGCGCTTCAACTCCTCCAAAGCCTGGGCTTGACCTTCCGTCAATCGGTAGGGCAGGCTGCCGGTGAACTGCTCCAGCAGCGGCCCCTCTGCCCGCAAAGCGATCCCTTTCTCTTCCTTGCGTCCATGCCATCGCAGGGCGAACCCGAGCTGCAAAAGGAAAAGCTCCTCGAAGGCCAACCGCTCCCGGGCCTGTTCCAATCGCCCGTCGTCCTCCGGGAAGTGAATGGCCGCCAATGCCTCGTTCCATGGCAGAAGGCGCTCTTCCCGGAGAATGGAGGGGGGAAGAAACTCGGGGAGGAAGGCGGCGTAGCGGTCTACCACGTCTCTCATCTTGGCGCGGAAGCCTCGTTGGCTAAGACCAGCGGTGAGTGGGTAAATCGGGACGATGCGCCCGCTGTGGAGAGGGTCACGGTCCTCGTCGACCGGCTCCCAGTCGGGGGTGTTCAGTTGAATCGCGCCATAGCGGCGCGTTACCTTGCCGGAGACGATCAACTCGCGCCCGGGGGGAAACTCTTTCTTCAGGTAGGGCTGGTTGAACCACGTGAGCTCGGCTTTGCCGCGGCCGTCATCAAGAATTACCTTCAACAAGCGTAAGCCGGGGCGTGCTCGCGACTCCCCGCTGGCTCTCACCACGCCGGTGATGGTGGCCACCTGGCCGTCGCGCAGGAGTGGGATGGGGACGAGAACCCGGCGGTCTTGATAAGCCCGCGGGTAATAGCCAAGCAAATCCAGCAATGTCTGCACCCCAACCTTGGCGAGTGTCTCGGCGCGAGCTGGGCCGAATCCTTTGATGAAACGGACCGGCTGGTTCAGGTCAGCCCAAGAGAGAGCGCTCACTCCTCGAGGGAGATGATGTAATAGTAGAAGGGCTGTCCGCCGTAGTGCTGCTCAAACTCCGCTCGGGGGAACTCCGCGGCCAACTGGTCCCGCAGCTCTTCAGCCTCTTCCTCGGCAGCTTCCTCTCCGCGGTAGAGCGTCACCACCACTTCGGGATGAGTCCGCTCGATCAGCTTTCGAACCACACTGCAGCTTACTGCACCCGGATCCTCCCCTACTTCCATCAGCTCGTCGTCCACCAAGCCGATCACCTCGCCAACTTGGAAGGTCACTCCATTGACGCAGCCATCGCGCACAGCGTACGTGATCTCGCCGCAATGCACCCGTTTGATAGCCCGCTCCATCTTCAGCGCGTTCTCCTCCAGGGTGCAGTCCTCGCTGTAGGCCAGGCAAGCCGATATGCCCTGGGGCAGGTTGTGGGTAGGAACTACAGATAGCTTCTTTTGGGAGATGCTCTTCGCTTGGAGAGCTGTGCCGATGACGTTGCTGTTATTGGGTAAGATCACCCACTCTTGGCATTCGCTGGCATCGATGGCGTTGAGGATATCTTTGGTGGAAGGGTTCATCGATTGCCCGCCTGGAATCAGCTTGGCCACGCCCAAGCTGCTGAAGATCTCCTCGAAACCGGCTCCGGCGGCCACCACGGCCAAGGCGACGCCTCGGCAAGGCGGGGTTTTCCCTTTCTCCTTGAACTCTTGATGCTGCTGCAACATATCCTCCATGGTGACCTGGTCGAGGGCGCCGATCCGGGAAGCCAGATCCAACACTTGAGCTGGTTCATTGCTATGCACATGGATCCGCAAGAGAAGCGGCTCTCCGATCACCAACAGCGAGTCGCCCAGGGGGATTAACCGCTCCTCCACCTCTTGGCGACTGAAATGGCAGTCACGAAGGAGAAATTGAATATCATAACGAAAGTTCAGCTCTTCGGCGAAGGCTTCCTCGTTGTCGAAGGAGGCTTGTGCGGTCAAGTCATGCGTTTCCAGGCGCTCCCCGCGCAAGCAGGCCAGTGCGCCTTCCAGCAGGAAAACCAAGCCACTCCCGCCGGAATCGACCACCCCAGCCTCGCGCAGGATCGGCAACAGATTGGGGGTGTTGGCCAAAGTTCGGCGGGCGGAATGCAGCACAGCCGCTAGGAAATCGTCAATGCGGGTCTCGTCCTGGATCAAGAGCGCGGCCTGGCCGGTCTCTCGGGCTACCGTCAGCATGGTTCCCTCCACCGGCTTCATCACGGCCTTGTAGGCCGTGCGAGAAGCTTCGACAAAGGCTTCCGCCAGATCGTGCGTGGTAATTGTCTCTTTGGAGTCTAAAGAGCGTCCGAATCCACGGAAAAGCTGGGAGAGGATCACTCCGGAGTTCCCTCGGGCGCCCAACAGGGAGCCCCGTGTGGTTGCCTCGGCGAATTCCCGCATCGAGCGTAACGAGGAGCGGTGCAGTTCGTCCAAGGTGGACTGTAACGTGAGCAACATATTTGTTCCGGTATCCCCATCGGGGACAGGGAAGACGTTCAGCGCGTTGACGGTTTCTTTATTTCGTTCCAGATGGGCCGTAGCAGCCTCCAGCAACTGCATCAGCTCGGTGGTGGTCAGCTCGGTCCGGCCTGCGAGCGCCCCCTTCTCCTCATTCTTCATTTGTCCTCACATTGCAGACGATGATGTCGATCGAGAGGTTCTCGAGATGAGCCATGCTCTTAATGCGGAATGCCACCTGTTCGCGGATGTTGCGCACGACTTCGGAAAGACGGATGCCTAACTCGAGGATCACGTTAACCGTCAAGTGGACACCCTGGCCGGTCATCTTCAGCTCCACTCCCTGGGCGATATTCTCGCGCTTGAGCAGGTAGCGCAGCAGATCATTGGGGGTTTTCTTGGCCATCGCCACCACCCCGTAGCATTCCGTCGTGGCATAGCCGGCAATCTTAACCAGCGCTTCCTTCGTCAGGTAAACTTTGCCGATCCGTGTCTCCATACCGAAAGGATTCTATCAGAGCGGTCGCGTGTTTGCCAACCAAGGTGCGATGTGTTATTGTCATCCTTCAGAATTTCACCGGCAAGGAGAATCGTGATGGCTAAGTGTGAAGTGTGCGGCAAGGAACCCTCAGTCGGTTGCAATGTCAGCCACTCCCATGTGCGCACCAAGCGCGTCTGGAATCCAAACCTGCAAAAGGTGAAAACGGTTGTCGGCTCCAAGGTCCAGAGGATCCGAGTTTGCACCAAGTGCCTGAAGGCAGGGAAGGTGAAGGTCGTCTAGCCCTCGCCCCTCTCCTCCTCTCGATCCATAAGGATTGCCACCAGCAATCCACTTTCTTTTCTCACCGTCACCTCTCCCCCCAGGAATCGATTGGAGATGCCACGAGTCTCTCCTGGGCGGAGACAGGCCTGGCGCAACGAGTAATAGCCACCCTCCACGCTCACCCCGCAACAAGGGGACAGCGGGAGCAGGGAGAATATCTGGCCCGGATTTCCCTGCAAGTGCAAGGAGGCGCCGACTAGAAACATCCGTGACTCCTCGTTCAGCAGGAAACCAGCGGCTCCTGTTTCCTGCAGTCGGGCAAGAAGAAGGACATTGGCCAGAGCATGGTCAGGCCGCCGCCCCCACCCCCCCACCAAGACAACTTCCGATGCGCCGTGCTCTAGGGCGTAGGCCACCGCGAGCTCGCTGTCGGTCTGGTCTTTCTCAGTTGGGTAGGTGGACAACTCGGGGACGATTTCGATGGCAGTAGCTAGTTTCTGCGGCGGCAGGGAGTCGAAATCGCCAAGCAACACGTCCGGAACTACCCGCATTTCCGAGAGAGCCTCCATCCCCGCATCAACAGCGATACAGAGGGACCCGGGCAAGAAGGGCGCCACTCGACTGGGAGAAACCCGCTCCCCAGCCAGAAATATCAGTGCGCGGCTTCGCTGACCCATCGCAAGCGTGGCCAAATGAGTGCCATCACCCCCACCGAGATGAGGATCTCCGGCGCCATATAGCTGGCGTTGTAAGCCAGTGAGTAAAGCCAGGGATTCCAGCCGGCCGGAGCATAGCTGGCGAAGAAAATGACACCGGAGAGAATGTGACAGGCCAATCTAGCCAAACCTCCCACGACGATCCCGAGGATGTACTGTTTGCGCCAGAGGCCGGCCAGACCGAGGGCGCCGAAGGCCAGCGGGTAATCCAGCAGGAATTGGGCGGGGTGGAAGAAGAAGGGATTCAGGAGGAAGTCGAAGAGACCGAAAAGGATCCCGGCGAAGACCCCCACCGCCCAACCGCGGCGCAAGGCCAGGTAGAAGATGGGGACCATCGAGGCCAGCGTGATGGCGCCGCCGTTCGGCCAGATGCGCATCCAGCCGAAGAATTGAAAGGAGAAGAACTTCAGGGCGAAGGCCAGGGCAAGCATTATCCCCAGCTCTGCCCAATCCCGCGTCTTAAAGTCGCGCAGGCGCGAAAGGAGAAAGATCACTCCCACCAAAAGGGAGGCGATTAAGGTGATCCAGCCGATCAATCCAATCTGGTCCATTTCAGATCCTCCTTGGGACCAAAAACGCCCCGCAATCGGGGCGCTGGATGGCTTCTCTTATTCCCTTCGCTGGCATTACCCAGAGCAGGTTCTAAGGGTTAGGGCAGTTCATGCCCTTCTCAGCCTTGCGGCGCCCCGATTGCCTATCTTACCCCAAGTCGGGTGAAAGACAAGAGCCTAGCTGAGGTATTGTTGCCCCCGCAGTTGCCCGCAAGCTCCCCCAATATCCGCTCCGCGCGGCTTGCGGATCTTCACCGTCAGTCCGGAAGCGCGCAATACCTCAGCGAAAGCGCGGATGCGCTCGGCTGGGGAAGAGAGGTAGGGTAGACCGGGACTGGCGTTAAAGGGCAGCAGGTTGACGAAAAAGGCGCTTCCCTCCAACAACGAGGCCAGTTCTTTGGCATGACTCCAGTTATCATTGATCTCCGCCAGCATGAGGTACTCCGCCGTCACCATCCGGCCGGCTTCTCGGCGGTAGTCATACAGCAGCTCCAGAGCTGTTCGAATGGGTAACAAAGAATCAGCATGCTCGATCAGCGAAGCTCGCAGGAGATCATTAGGAGCGTGAAGGGAGAGAGCCATCTCCACGCGTGGGGCAGAAGCCAGGAACTGGGCCAGGTTCCGCGGCCCGACGGTCGAGAGGGTAATGCGGCGACCTCCCAAGGCCAGACCACGCGGGTCTTGCGCCAGTCGAATAGCTTTCTTCACTGCATCGGCATTCATCAATGGTTCACCCATCCCCATCAGCAAGAGACGCCCAACTCGCTCCCCGCTCCTTGCTTGCAAGCCGACCAACTGGGCGAGGATCTCCCCAGCGGTCAGGTTGCGGCGAAAGCCGGCCTGCCCGGTGGCACAGAATGAGCAACCCATCGGGCAGCCAACCTGGGTTGAGAGACAGGCGGAGGTCCAGCTCTTCTCCCGGGTTTCGGTCTGTAAGAGGACGGACTCCACCAGCTCGCCGTCAGCAAGCTGCCAAAGGATCTTCTCGCTTCCGTCGCGGGAGGTGGCGCGATCGATCAATTCCGGGAAAGAGCCGGGATGATCAGTCTCCAGATGCCGGCGCAGCGGAAGAGAGAGAGTGATCATCTCCTCGAAGGAGGACACTGATTGACGGTAGAGCCAACCCCAGACCTGTTCGCTGCGGTAGGCTGCCTCACCGCGGGAAGCCAAGTAGGCGGCCAGCTCCTCGTAGCTCAATTGGAAGATCATCCCCAGCGCTCCCCCTGGCGCAAACCAGCTCCACGCAGGAAAGCGGAGGTTTCCAGCGGCTTCTTCCCCTCTTGCTGCAGCAACTCCACAGCCAGGGCGCCTGACCCGCAGCCTACAACGAGCCGGTCCCCGATCACACTGACTTCCCCGGGCTTCAGACTTTGCTCTTCCAGCGGGTGTGCTCGCCATATTTTCAAGCGTGCCACGCGACTCTTCCGCGGCCATGTGGTATAGGCGCCGGGGGATGGGTCCAGAGCACGGACGCGGTTGTGGCTGGCCAGGGCGGGCTCCTCCCAGCGGATGCGGCAGTCCTCTTCGCCGATCTTCGGCGCCCAAGAGGCTAGGCTGTCATCCTGCCGCACTGAGGGGCATCTGCCATCCTCCACCAACGGCATCATCCGCAGCAGCAGGTCGGCCCCTTGCCTGCTGAGTCTCCAGCGCAGCTCCCCTGCAGTCTCGAGGGGAGTAATGGGGGTCTCCTCCTGGCTAATCAAGGGACCGCGGTCGACCTTCTCCTGTAGCCATATCAGGGATACGCCAGTACGCTCCTCGCCCGCTAGAAGCGCCCTTTCCACCGGCGCCGCCCCGCGATAGGCGGGCAAAAGCGAGGGATGGATGTTGCAGCTTCCCCAGCGGGGAATGGCCAGCAGGGACTTTGGCAAGATGGAGAAGGCCACCACCACGAAGAGGTCGGGCTGAAGATCACGCAAGATATTCTGGAAATGAGGGTCAGCTAGGGAGTTGGGCGCATGGACAGGAAAACCCAGCGACTCCGCTCGTTGGCGAACTGCGGTGGGTTGCAGTCGCAGTCCACGACCTCGTGGTTGGTCAGGCTTGGTGACGACGGCCATAGGCCGGTAGGGCGAGACCGCTAGGGCTTCCAGCGCTGGAAGCGCGAAGGCCGGGCTGCCGAAAAAGATGATGCGCATATCAATCCTCCGGATCAAGTTCAACAGAAAGGTGCACTCCCCCGCGGGGAGAGTGAAAAGCGAGGAGTGGCCGGATCTCTTCCGGCAATGGCCCAATATCAAAACGAGCCAGCAACTCCACTCGCCAGAGCCCTTGCAAGCGCGGATAGGCTGCTGCCAAGGGCCCGGTGAGAGAGAACGGCAGTTGAGCGTCTAGCAAGCGCTGGCGAAAGAGTTGAGCTGCTTTCCAAACGCTCTCTTCCTCGCTCCCTGAAAAGAGTAGACGCAGGAGGCGGATGTGAGGAGGGAAAGCGGCTTGTTTGCGAGCTTCCAGCTCCTGGCGATAGAACGAAGGGCCGGGTTGCAGCAAGCGCTCGATGCCACGAAGGCTGCCAGCCTGGAGGAAAAAACGCTCCCGGGCTAGCGGTTCTAGGTTGGTCAACAATTGGAAAGCCCGCTCGGTGGCGCGAAAGCTCGGCCGGTTAAGAGCCTGGTCGGCATTCAAGACAGCCAGGAAGGAAACAGGCGGCAGGGAGGAACCGCGTAGACGGCTGGTAGTCAAGAGGATCGCCCCTGGCGTGCGGCGAAAACGCTCCAGTAGATCTTCTCGCCCCCGCTGTCCCTCCTCCGATTGCGCGTCCAGTCGAAAGACGAGCCCGCCATCAACCTCCTTCATCAACACTTCCTCCAAGCGTTCGATCCCTGCTCCCCAAGCCTCTAACGAAGGGCTCCTGCACGTCGGACAGAGAGCCGGGATCTCCTCCCGGTGACCGCAATAATGGCAAAGCAGTTGACTGCTGTGCGGCGTGAGGGAGACGGTGCAGTGAGGGCAAAAAAGGGTCTCTCCACATTCCCGGCAAAGGAGGATGTGCGCGTACCCTAATCGGTTAATGTAGACCAGCGAGCGTTTCCTAGCCCGGGAAGTCGTTCGAATCCCGGTTAATAGCGTTGGGGAGAGCCCCTTGGCACTGCGCTGAACGACCAGTTGGCGTTTTGCCAGGTGGACGGGCGGTTGATAAGACAGGGAGAGGCCGCGGTACGTCTCTAAGTAGGATTCCATCGAAGGGGCGCGGGAGAAGAGGGCCAGGCGAGCGCCGCAAAGGGCTGCCAAGCGGCTTGCCGCTGGGACGAGGGGTAGATGAAGGGGGGGCCGGGGGCGATAGCCGAGGCTTTCCTCCTGCAGTACGAGGATCCCGCCCAAGCGGCGAAAGGGGAGGAAGAGGGCTAGGAGATGACCCACCCAAACGGCAGGCTCCTCTCCTTGAGCGCGTCGTACAGCCTGGACGCGGGCCCGGGGAGAACGGTCGCCCAGATAGGGGTAAGCCGAAACCCCGTCTTCGCGCAAGCGCGAAGTTAGGGTTTCGGCCAGGGAGACCTCCGGTACCAGGATCAGACATTGATGACCAGCGTTCCTCACCGAGGTCACCAGCTCGAGGAGGCGGTCTAGCTGTTGGCGCCAAGGCGCCCACACCAACTCACGACTCTCTCCTGCAGAACAGGGAACACCCGGTAGGAGAGTTCGCTCTTCCACTTGCAGCCAACCACGACGCACTGCTCTCTTTAATAGTCCAGGCTGTGGGCAATCCACCTTGTCGGCCACCCCCCCTTCCCCCGCCAGCCAAGCCAGGAGCTGGCGGTAACCTGGGGTTTTAGCCAGGATCCTCTCGAGAGCCTGCGTCTCCACTGGAGCTAGAAGCAGGCGAACCTCCATTCCCGCCTCCACCCGAATGGCTCGGTAGATGGCCTGCGAACCGGATAGATAACGAGACCAGAGCCAGAGCAACCACTGCGCCCGGATAGGGTCAAAGGCCGTCTTTCGGCTACGGCTTATGATTGGCTTCAGCAGCCCGGTGGAAAGAGTGGACGGATCCTCCCCGAGAACCAACCCACTCACCGCCCGGTTCGACTTGCCCAATGGGACGGTGACACGTTCTCCGGGAATCAGCGGCTCCTCGCTCGTATAAGAAAAAAGCCCCTCTCCCGGCGGTAGGGGGACTTCAACGAGGACCAGGGAACGGAACGAACCTTTCGTCACTCGCTGGGCTCGAGTACCTCCACTTTTCCTTCGTGGATGGATGTCAAGGCTGCCGAGAGAGGATGCCCGGCGCGGGCCGACTGTCGCTTAGAAAGCCGGTGAGCTTCTTTGGCGGCGACCACGACCAAGCGATACTTGTTCTCTCTCATCTCCTCCAAAAGCAGCTCCAAGGGTGGGGCCATCATTTCAGCCAATCTCCTTCCTGCCTGGGAACGATCCGGCTGATGCGGCGCCGCTCCGCCTCGACGATCGAAGCGATGGCGGCAACCGCTTCCTCCAGGCGGTCGTTCACAAGCAAGTAATCATACTGCGGAAGGGCTTGCAGCTCAAGGCGAGCTGTCTGCAGGCGAAACTCGATCCGCTCCGGGCTTTCGGTGCGCCGAGCGCAGAGACGACGGGAGAGCTCCTCGAAGGTAGGCGGAAGCACGAAAAGCAGAACCGCCTCGGGTATCGCCTGACGGACTTTAAGCCCTCCTTGCACGTCGATCTCCAGGATGACATCGCGGCCTTCCGCAAGCGCCTCCTCCACCGGTCGGCGCGGGCTGCCGTAAAGGTCGCCGAAGACCTCAGCCCATTCCAGCAGTTCCCCGCGCTTCCGCATCTCCTGGAAACGGTCGGTGTCCAAGAAGCAATAGTGCACCCCGTCTTGTTCGCAACTGCGCGGTAACCGTGTGGTTGCAGAGATCGAGAGAAACGTTTGTGGGTGAGTTTCCAGGTAACGCTGCACTAAGGTTCCCTTTCCCACCCCGGAAGGGCCGGAAAGCACAATCAGCAAATTCGGCAGGGTTGGGCTCAACCTAGCAGCCTGCGGTAGCAATATAGCCCGCGGCAACATGTTCTGCGTCCTCATTCTCTCCTCTGGCACGAAAGCTTACCATGAAAACAGCCCGCGGCAACATGATAGCCCGCGGCAACATGATAGCCCGCGGCAACATGATAGCCCGCGGCAACATGATAGCCCGCGGCAACATGATAGCCCGCGGCAACATGATAGCCCGCGGC
>CAYXFH010000174.1:0-4333 GCA_964464245.1 uncultured bacterium | reverse complement strand
TTCCTGATTGGGATCGGAGCGAACCGGGGTGCGGCAACTGGAACGAGCCAGATGCAGGAGCGCACAACCTCGCCGTTGGGAGATCCCCCTCTGCTGCAGGAAGCGGACCCCTTCCCGGCGCTGTTGTGCGCCGGTCATTTTCTTTGGAGCAGCTCCTTTAAGGCGTCCACCTCCAGGTCCCGGGTAGCCAGCAGGTGTTTTAAGCGGGTGTTCTCCTTTTCTAACTGGCGTAACCGACGGATCTGGGGGACTTCCATCTTCAAGAAGCGATGTCGCCAACGGTAGTAGGTCACTTCGGAAATGCCGTGGGAACGGCAGATCTCCTGGATGGACCTTTCCCGCTTCTCTCCTTCCCGCAGAATGACGAGGATCTGGTCTTCGCTGAATCGTGGCTTCATGTCGGATCTCCTTGTTTGTACCCGATCCTAACATTTCAACTGGACCAGTTTTCGGGGGGCAGGCCCGACCGGATTTGAGCCTGGAAGCATCTCCAGGTGACGATTTTGCTTGGAAAATGATGATCCCATTCTAAAGTACGAAAAATCATTTTAGTTTCGGGGCGACCTGTTCGCCTCGCAACCGAAGTCCAGATTCCAGCTCGGGCGCATTTCCAAGCAACCTTACTGCTTGAACCGAAGACCAGATTCCAGCCTGTAAACCTTAAGAACTATCGATAAGCAGAATATTGAGATCGATCAATATCGACGGCTTACTCCTGTTTGAAAAATGACAGTCACTTGGATGAACAAACAGGCATTTTGTTTTGTTGCTAGCTCTTCCCAGCCACGTTCATCTCGGGGATCAAAACATATGGGGCACAGACGTACGGGGCGTAGAAGAAGTTGTAATTCCACTGCGCTTCCTGGCTGACCGCGGCGACATCTTTGAGCAGATCGTAGATATTGCCGGCGATGGACAGGTCCTTGACGCGCCCGACGACCTCGCCTTTCTCGATCTTGAAGGCCAGGTCGAGTGGGTTGGAGAAGGCGCCCGATATTGTGTTGCCCATCCCCAGCCCGAGCAGGGACTCGACTAGGATGCCTTCATCGATTGATGCGATGATGTCCTTCAGGGGCGTCCGGCCGGGTTGGAGGATGATGTTACCGAACGAGACATCGGGCTGCGTGAACAGGCTGCGCGCGGCGTTGCCTGTCGATTCAGTTCCTGCCTGGGCGGCCGTCTTCAGGTCGTAGATAAAGCTCTTGAGCACGCCTTTCTCGATGAGCAGGTTACGGCAATGCGGCACGCCCTCATCGTCGTAGGGCGTGCTGCCGAAGCAGCCATCCATCGTCCCATCATCCACCAGGGTGATTTTCTCATCGAAGAGCTTCTCGTCGACCTTGTCCTTGATCGGCGAGGTCCCCTTGTAGACTTCCTTGCCGTTCAAGGCTTCACCAAGCGGCAGGATCAACGCCTGTGCGCCGGCAGGGGAGAATAGCACGGGCATCCTGCCTGGCTTGATCGTGGTCAGTTTGCGGGCAAGCTTGAGTTGCTCCGCCAGCCGGCGGGCGAAGGCCAGGTAATCCTTCTCCCAGACCGTGGCGCCGAATTGTTCATACCGGATGAGTACGTCATTTTCTTCCATCCGATCGAGCTTGATGCTGAGCGTGAGTGGGGAGGTCTGGAAGGAAACGTCAAGTCCTTTCTGGTTGCGGATATTGATCGAGACCAGGCCGCGCGCCAGCGAGAGATTACAGCGGACGATGGGATCGACCGGCAGGATCAGGTCGAGGATCTCCTTGCCGATCTCGACCAGGCGGTCGATGGGCAATTCGGCGATGGCCTTGTCGTAGTTCTTGACCGGGATGGCCGGTTTCGGATCGGCAAAAGAGAACGACGTTTGGTCGCCGTAAGCAGCCGACTCGAGGACGTTGGCCGCCAGCTTGTCCACGACCATCCGGTCGGTGGAGGCGGAAAAGCCGAGCCGCCCCTTGCAGATGACGCGCACGGCAGTGCCCTTGGTCCTGGTGACGGCGCAAGCCTTGAGCTGGTTGGCTTCGTACTCGACGGTCGTTTTTTCGTTCTCCAGGTTGAACACTTCGACCTGTTCAGCCTGCTTCTTGAGCATAGTTAAGATATCCATTTCATTCCTCCGGGTGATATGCAGGTTTGTTCTACTGTCCACCTATAACGATGTTCTGGATGCGGATGTGCGGCGCGCCCATGCCGACCGGCAGGGGAAACTGGCCAGCCTTGCCGCAGCCGCCGCCGGTGTTCAGCCACTTAAAATCGTTGCCGATCATGTCGATGTTCCCGAGCGTGGTGAACAGGTTCCCGGCCAGGATAACGTCCTTGACCATCTCGGCGATCCTGCCGTCGCGGATCATATAGGCGTAGCTGGAGCTGAAGGAGAAATGTTCCAGCTGGGTCTCGCCGCCGTAGGCATCGCAGGCGTAGATGCCCAGCTTGATATCATTAATCATGTCCTCAAAAGTTGCCGTCCCGTTGTCGATGGCCGTGTTGGTCATGCGCACGATGGGGGCGAAGCGGTAGCTGACGGCGCGCGCGTTGCCGGAGGCTGTCTCGCCCATCTTGGCCGCTGTCTGGCGGGAATGCAGGCGCCCGACGAGCACGCCATCCCGGATCAGCCAGTTGCGGCGAGCGGGTGTGCCCTCGTCGTCGTACAGGGTCGTGCCGCGCAGGTTGCGGATGGAGCCGTCGTCGTAGACGTTGAGGATGCCCTGGCTGAAGCGGCGGCCGAGGGTCATCATCTCACGCGCCTTGGGATTCTCGTAGACGAAGTCTGCTTCGGACAGGTGGCCGAAGGCTTCGTGGATGAAGACGCCGGCCAGCAGCTGGTCAATGACGACCGGATATTGCCCGGACTGTACCGCCCTGGCGCCCAGCAGTTCGACGGCGCGAACGGCTGCCTTGCGGACCAGTTCGTCCTTGTCGAGGACGTATTCGTAGCCCCGGGTGCTGGAGAAGACCTCGTTCGCCTGCTGGACGTTGTCCCCGTCGCGGGCGGTGGCAAAGGCGCCGATCACCACGGAGGGCTTGTCCTGTTCGATGTAGGTGCCTTCCGAGTTGGCTAGGGTGAGGTGGGTGAAGACGTCCGAGTAGATCGACTGAGTGTCGACGATTCGGTCGTTGTGCCCGAGCAGGATCTGGTTGTAGCGTTCGGCCAGGGCTTTCTTCGCGGACAGGGGAACGTGGCGGAAGTCGCGGCCCAGCATGGCTGTCGTTATGCTCTCGACCGGTTCCGCCGGGGCCAGCTCGATCGGTTCGGGAACGGTGCCCACCCGGGCGCACTGGTACGCCTGGTCCACCATGGCGACCAGGTCGTCGAGGTCGTTAAAGGTGGTCACGCCCCAGCCCTTGTTCCGGATCAGGCAGCGGACCATGCCGCCCTTATCGATGTTGGCGTTGGCGGTCTCGAGGTCCCGGCCGCGGAACGCGACCCGACTGGTCTCCTTGTCCTCGATGCGGATCTCGGTGTAGTCAGCCTTGCTTCGCTTCAGTGCTTCCTCTATTTTGTCTCGCATGGTTTCTCCTTTTTACTATCCCAGATGATCCGAGACTTAGGGATGATGGTTACTCTTCAACCTCGATGCGATCCACCTGGACCTGCGATCCATTGTAATCAGGCACATTACTCAGCAAGGTACCATAAAGGTGAACGATCTTGCCTCTGTCGCGCAGTTCCTTGATCTGTGCTTGTACAGCCGGGTCCATTGAATCAATGCCAAAGTAGATAATCTGCCCCAGGTCCTGCCTCTCGAAGTAGTCATCATACTGCGCGCCGGGTTCCGTACTCTTGATGACACCCCACCAATCAGCTATTTCTTCTGTGTCTGTTTCAACGGTCGGGGCAGGTGTTGGGCTTTCCTGTGTTGCAGGACCTCACTCTCCCCGGTAATAGGCCCACTCTTCACAGGTGTTGCCGTCCGGAAACATATTCCGGGTTGGCTGCCATCGGAAGCCATTTGAATCTCATGTTTGTTCCCTTGCTGCTCGCAATAGACCGAGGCAGGATTTGGTATACCCGTCTGAGGTATATCTGTCGCAGTAGGTTCAGGTGCCTGGACCTGGAGCGCTGTGCAGGCTGTCAGTGCTATCAAAATTATTGTGAATATAATGATCCTTTTCATTTTTTCCTTCTTTTTATTGTACTGGATTTTATGTAATTCGTCCGTTTGAGAAATGGGATGAGGTTTTCCCGGTTGTTTTATGTTTTTATCTTCAACTCTATGTCTTTTTTCCTTTCATATAAACCAGTTGTTTTTTTCGTTTCTTTACCAAAGACGTCATGCCATGCCTGATAGTTCCGGAAATCACAAAAGTCGTTCATGGTTTTTTCTCCAAATTCCTTTGACCAGCATCATAAATTAGG
>CAYXFH010000173.1:0-7030 GCA_964464245.1 uncultured bacterium | reverse complement strand
ACGAAGGAAAGGCGCCACTGTCTCTGCGGCGTAGGCTCTCACTTCAGGATGGGCGCTGTTGCCGTTCTCCACCAGGTTCACCAACGGCTGGGAGGCGATCGCCAGAACCTCGATGGCCGGGTCGATTGCGGCAAAGGCTCGCGGGTACGCTCCGCTCCCCACCGTACCAGGAGTGGCCAGCACCCCGATCTTGCGATTACAAGTAAGTCCGGCCGCGTATCGGGCGGTATCTTCAATAACTCCCAGGAGCGGAACCGGCGAGCGTTGCGCAAGCTGGGGCAAAGCCAGGGCGGAAACAGTATTGCAGGCCACAACCACCATTTTCACCCCCCGATCGAGCAACAGGTCTAGGATCTGTTCGGCAAAGACCCGCACCTCCTCGGCTGGGCGAGGGCCGTATGGAAAACGGCCGTCGTCGCCAAAATAGAGGACGCTCTCTCGCGGCAGCAGGGTGAAGATTTCCCGTGCCACGGTGAGGCCGCCTACACCACTATCAAATACACCTATCGGCGCATTGCGATCATTCAATGCTTCGATTCCTTTCTAGGAGGGAGTTATGGGGACAGATTTAAATCTGTCCCCATAACTCCCAGCTCTCCTTCGAACTCGCTATTCTACAGCGTCGAGAGATACCGCGTAATAGCCCGGAAAAGAGCTTCGGCTGCCAATTGCCGCACTGTCGGGTCATTCAGCCGTTTCTCCTCCCCAGCATTGGAGAGGAACATGATCTCAGTCAGTATTGCCGGGATATCCTCGATGTCTTGAACCATGGTCATCCGCCAGGAGGGGATGCGGTAGCCGCGGTCTTTGGTTCCCAACGTTGCCACCAGCTCCTGCTGAATCATCTTGGCTAAAGGCAGCCCTTTGCTGAAAGCGTAGTAGGTCTCGGTACCCATCGCTTCACGGTTCTCGGCTGCGTTGTTGTGTATTGCCAGGGAGAGATCAGCCCCGCTCTTTTCAACGATAGCCACTCGCCCTACCAAGTCGGGAGTGGATGGGTCGCGTTCACCGGTGCGAGTCATCACCACTTCTACCCCGGCTGCTTGCAGCAGTTCGCGCAAGCGCAGGGCGATATCCAAGTTGATGCCGCTCTCCAGAGTGCCGGTCGGCCCTACCGCGCCTCCGTCATAGTAGCCCTCCGCCGTAGTCCGCCCATGCCCCGGATCCAACACCACCCGTTTTCCGGGTAGTTGCCCAGGCGCTTGCCGGACGATCTCCACCCTTACTCCCAAACCGGGAACTTCCTCCACTCGATAGCTGGATTGCCTGCCCAAATTGATAGCCACCGTCACCTCGCCGGCGCCAACGGTTGTGCTTCGCGTCACTTCCAACAAAACCCCGCTGAGCGGCGGTGGCGGGGCAGTAAAGAAAGTTCGGGGCACAGTCAGGAAGAGAAGGTTATTTTCGGTGTCCTCTTGTTCTTGGTAAAGCAGGGGAGCAGCGCTGATCAGGCTCACCGTGGAGCGCACCGTGCCGTCACCTTGCTGGGCATCCTCCACCCGCACTTCGCTGATGGTTGGGTCCAAATAGACGATCTCTCGTGCAGCATCGCGGCTGGGGACCAAATGGAAGAGAGTCGAAAAGGAGTCCATCGGCGCTAGGACCTCCTTCCCCTGGATCAGCGCGGGTTGCGACAAGCCGACGATCGATGTGGTATTGCCTTCGCTCACCAATACCCGCCGGTCGTCGGCAGCGAAGAAAAGGGTCTTGCTTCCGTATGCCAGTGAGGCGACCTTCTGCTTGCCGTCCACCAGCAGTTGGGCGCCCAGGGACTGTTCCAAGGCAGAGAG
This sequence comes from uncultured bacterium, assembly GCA_964464245.1. Classification (GTDB taxonomy): domain Bacteria; phylum Caldisericota; class JANLFM01; order JANLFM01; family JANLFM01; genus JAPLHV01. The sequence continues at coordinate 5,240 of CAYXFH010000173.1, read as the reverse complement.
CGGCAGGTAGAAGGTGGGCCCTACCTCCTGGTACTGGACGCTTTGGGGGAGTTCCTTCCCTTCCACTACCAGGTGTGGTGAATCAACCCTGATGCCGACAATCATCTGGCCGGGCAAGGATTCTGCTTTGTAAAAGCTCAGGGGGCGCTTCATATCCACGAAAAGCCGTACCCGGTTGTTGTCGAGAATTCGCAGGCGAACTCGCAGTACGTCTCCCACTTTGATCGAGAAGAGGGCCGCGCTGCTGGTAGCGGTGGCGTAGGGCAGGTCCAGCACGATTCGGTCGGGATTGGCCAACAGGGTTGGGCTGCCGGTAAGATACCCATTTCCGCTGATGATCAACAGCAGGACGCCCTTTTCCAGCTTCCAGGTGACGTCCCTGACAGTTGCCAGCGGCCAGGAATCAATCTTCTCGGTTTGTTCCTGCATCACCCATCCGCTGCGCTGATCCAACAACTGAACTTGCAACCAGAGATCCTTCCGCCAGTCGACGGCTTGCCCGGTGACTCGTCCCCCAGCGCCGGCCGGCAGGTTTGAGTCGGCCCGATGTTCCTTCCCCGGCCCAGCTCGAAAAGGGGTATCAGCCTTCAAGCGCACCAAACCGCCTACTAGATCAGTGGCGGTGTGGGTCAGGTCGACGGCTACCGCCAACAGGTCATTGAATATCCAGCCAGCTTCTCCGTCCGGCATCTGCACTTGATACCAGAGTTCTTCGCCCACAGTCCAAGCCGAGCCGAGGACTGTCACAGGGGCGCCCGCTTCCAGCGAGGTGATGCGTTCGAAGGATGTGCCGGGACCGCCTCGAAGGTTGGCTGGGCTGTTGACAAAACCCTGGTTGCCGGTTGGTTGGCTGGTGGTAGGAGTGTCGATCAAGGTCACCAACCAAGACGCTATGTAACCCTCCAGGTCCACCGAAGGGACAAAAACTGCATACCAAAGACGTCCCTGCTCGTCCTCCAACTGGTCATTGACCAGAAATTCTGTCCCTTGAGGAAGAGTGTATAGAAGCGTGTAGTCGGTGCCCGGACCAGAGCGCAGGTTGGCTTCCAGGTCGGAAACATACCCTCGCTGGGCGGCGTTGGCCGGCGGGGAAGGAACCAGCGCGAGCAGCAGGATCGTTGCCAGCAAAACCGTCAAAACTCTATGAAAAGGCGCGAAGCCTTTGTGGCGCTTCATCAGATATGGCCTGATGGTAGCACAGACCAATCACTCTTTCCCCTTCACCCCATTCCTACGCGGTCTCTGTTCTTCTCTTCGCTACTCACAACAATGCTCTAACATAGGCGATCGAGGGCAGAATCAAGGCCTGCTCACAATCAGCGCCAGCCCCTCCCGCGTCGCTTTTAGCCAGCAACCCCAACCGGGAGTTAGCGAGTCCTCAACGGCACTTGCTGCCGCAGGCTGGAGACTTGCAAGCTGGAGACTTGCAAGCTGGAGACTTAGGTAGGCAACCCCATCCCAATGGAAGAGAGGAAGCCGCAGCCAGCCGCGGGTTGCGGCCTCAGTTAAACTGACCTCCTCTCCCTGAAGCGAGACCCGGCATGCGGCTAGCGTGACTGGGAACTCATGGGGGTTGCCGATCAAGTTCCAGCCCTTCTCCAGACCGATCACCCAAGGAGTTGAGGGCCGGATCATGCCCACGATCGGGTAAGTAACCGTCATCGTGCTCTTCAGCCAAAAACCGGCCCCCCCGGACAAGGCAACCTCGTCTTGGCCGCGGTATCCGGCAATTGCCGCATCCCAAGCGTACAGTCGCCAGCCCGGCGCCAACCCGGCGAAAATCTCAGCCGGCGAAGGACTGGACGTCTGTAGAGGCAACGAGATCATATTCCAACCGGCAAACAAACCAAGGGGAAAACTCCTTTGATCCACTTGCGTGATGGCGAAGAGGCCGGAAAGAGCTTCCACTATCGTCTCCCCCTCCGCCTCTGCCCGCACGCGAAGGCGACAACGGGGCGAGGCTGGTCCGGTTGCCAGCCAAGTGACGCTCCCGGAAACCGGTAAACCTCGGAAGAGAACCTCCCAGGAACCCTCCGGATCAACCCGGTTCAGCTCCACCAGGACTGTCCCCTCCAAGCGCTGCGAGATCCAGGCGAGCTCATTTTGGCTCCCCTCCTCCCAAGCTTCCCCTCCCTGCGGCGCCTCCCACTGCAATCGTCGTTCCACCAGGGCGAAGGAGCTCGGCGAAGTGTCTTGCAGGGATGGAGCGCTCAGAACGCTGATCCGCATCAGACAGGCGGGAGAAGCCGAGCCGGAGGCCAGCCAACTCTCTTCCCCATCATTGGCCGTCTCGGCGAAAAGGACTTGCCAAGGGCCGGCTGCCCCGTCGCGACTGATCTCGATGCGCATCGAACCAGTCGCCCCGGGGGCTGACCAAAGGATCTGTTGCGGAACGCCGATCGGCCACTGCTCGCCCCCACGGGGAGAAATCAGGGTCACGGAAGACAGCAGGCTGATAGCTGCCGCCCGAGCGTCTATCAATCCCCAACCAAAGCCGTTGTTGGGAACCATTGGGTATTCCGCGCTCGTGCGTGGCTGAGCTGTCTCCAGGAGGAGCTCTTCCAAAGCAGTGGCGCTGAGGGTGGGGTCAATCTGCAGGAGCAAGGCGGCCACCCCGGAGGTGTGCGGGCAGGCCATTGAGGTTCCCACGTATGAGGAAGAGTAGCCGCCACCCGGGACCGTTGAAGGATTGCCCACCCCAGGGGCGACCACTTCCGGCTTGATCTCCTCCCATAAAGAGGGGCCGCGAGAGGATTTCGATTGCAGGAGCCCATCGCGGTCCACCATCCCGCTGGCAAAAGACTCCGGGTAAGCCCCCGGTTCGCAGGCGCTGCCGGCAGCCGGCCCGTAATTGCCGATTGACCAGGAAGGAAAGATCCCTGCCGTTCGCCAGGCGCGGACCACATCTCGAAACCAGGGGTCAACCCCCTCGTCGGATGACCAGGAGTTGGAGACGATGTCCGGCGCCATTCCTGGGTCGCCGCCCGGGGCAAGGATCCACTGGCCACAACTGAGCAGTTCAGCGGCGCCAGTCTCTTCGTCGCCGAAAGCGTCGGCGCTGATCCAGTTGGCGTTGGGAGCTACTCCGTACTGGTGACCGCCTTGAGGGTCAGAGGCAACCATCGTCCCCATCGTGTGGGTGCCGTGGCCAAGGGTGTCGCGGGGGGTGTCCGATTGGTCGCTGGTGGCATCGAACCATGAAGCGGCCAGCAGATTAGGGCGAGGGGTTTGCGGGTTGGCTGGATCATAGGCGCGGAACTTGCGCGCCAAAGCGGGGTGGGTCCAATCCACCCCGGAGTCGATGCTTGCCACCACAATCCCCTCGCCTCGGTAGCCCATCGCCCAGACTGCCGGAGCGCCAACCATAGCTACATTCCATCCGACCTCTGTCATCGCGGACGAAGTAGCGTTGGTCTCTTGGGCGCTGGTTCTCATTTCATTTGCGCCTCCGGCAACTTCGTCCAGCCTCGGCATCTCCAAGGTGATGCGCGGGTTGTGGGCGATCCGCTTCACCCCTGGGCGGGAGGCCAGCGCCAAAAGGGTGTCCCGATCTGAACGAACATAGACCAGGTTGCTGATCCAAAAAGAGCGATACTCATCCACCTGGCCGGCTTGCTGCCGCTCGGCGAGAAACTCAAGCAAACTGCTCTGTGAACGCGCGGCGATCGTTTGGAGAGCGTCAATCAAGGCCGCCCGGCCTGCCAGCCTGGATTCCTTGGGAGATGCTCCCTGACGAGCGGCTTCTTCCTGGGAAGAAATCGCAATCTGATCCGCCCCATCCTCTCCCGTCAAGTACACCAGATAAGCCAGCGGCTCCCCTCCTGAAGCTGACAAGAGCGCGGCGTCTACTTTAGGCGCTTCCTGCGACCCCGAGAAGGTGATCTCCCAGCCGGTTTCAGCCGCAAGCGGCAGAGGGAACCCTACCAGGAAAAGGATGGCCGCCAGAAATCCAGCCAGACGTCCCCTCCAAACCACACCTCTGCTTTGCAATTCAAGCACCGGTCGTTCCTTCCTAGTAACTTGCTGCCGCAGGCTGTCTTCTATATCCAATGGGCAATCTTCTCGATGCCGCTATCCTAGCACGAACCCTCATCCTGACCGTTGACTTGCCCTCGTGGATCCTTCGGGTTCCGTCCCTCGGGAAGGCTGCGGAGGTGAGGGTTGCGGAGGGACTCTATGACCAAAGTACGGTGGTTTGTTGCGGCGCATACCCCTGACGACAGCGGTCCTCCACCCGAGAGTAGAATCGAGGAGGCAACTATCTCGTTGCCTCCTCGATTCTACTCTAGGAAGCGTCGCCTTACGCTTCCTCTTCGAACAGGTCCTTGCCCACACCGCAAGCAGGGCAAACCCAATCATCGGGCAAGGCTTCAAAAGCGACGCCAGGGGCAATGCCCCCGTCCGGATCTCCGATCTCCGGATCATAGACATAGCCACAAGCTGTGCAACGATATTTCTTCATCTTCGTTCCTCCTTTCTTAGGAAGATTGGTTTTCCAGCAAACGCCTGGCCTCTTCCGGCTCCATCTCGGCATGTTGCGAGACAAGATGAGCCAGCTTGGTCTGTAGCTTCCTCCCATTCAGGGCAATGGCGCCAACCACGCGATGGTCGCGCAGGACTATCTTCATGTAACTCCTGCCCTGTGGGTCCTCCACCCGCACCTGTTGGCAGTCCGGATCCTGAGGGTTGGCCTCACCGAAGATGGCCAGATCCACCCCCACTACTTTCAACGTATTAGAGGGGACGATCCCGCTGAAAAGCAGATCCTCGCCGGCAATCTGGGCTGCCACCACCGGCGCTTGAGTCAGCGAAGCCGGGATGATCCCCCAAAGTTGATCGCGCCATTCAGCGACGTCGCCCGCGGCATAGACATCTGGATGATTGGTACGGCAACGATCGTCCACCACGACGCCCCGCTTCGTTTCCACCCCGGAGCCTTCCAGGTAAGAGATCTCTGGACGTACTCCGGTAGAAACCAAAGCTAGCTGGGCAGCCACGCTGCGCCCATCGGCCAAGGCCAGGCCAGACATCTTTCCCAAACCGAAGAAAGCTTGAGAGGAAGCGTTCAGCCAAACCTCCACTCCCATCTCGGCGAGCAGGCTTTGCAGCAGGACAGCTCCCTCCTCATCCAATTGTCGGGGCAGAAGACGAGAAGAGGCCTCCAGCACAACGACCCGTTCTAATCCGGCCCGCTTCAGGCTGTGGGCGGCTTCCAACCCCAAGTATCCCCCACCCACGAT
>CAYXFH010000172.1:0-3969 GCA_964464245.1 uncultured bacterium | reverse complement strand
AAAGCGATGAATTGTTTGCGGTTCGTCCCTGAGCGGGTCAACTTGATAGCCGCTTCGTTGGCCTCGGCGCCAGAATTGGAAAGAAACACCTTCTTTTCGTGTGAACCCGGCGCAAGCTGGCAAAGTTTCTCGGCGATGAGCCCCTGGATCTCGTAATAAAAATCCGGACCGTTGAAGAAGAGGAACTTCTCGGCCTGCTCCTGGATGGCCTTCACCACCTTGGGGTGGCAATGCCCGGTGCCGGCGACCATTCCGTTGGTGAAGTCAAGGTAAAGGTTGCCGTCGACATCCTCAAAGCGCACTCCCCTCCCCCACTTGACGGCAACGGGAGATCCTTTGGTGCCGGTGGCTAAATACCGCACATCCCGGTCAACGATCGGTTTGGTCAGGGGACCGGGGATGGGGGTGATGATCTTGGGTCCTTCATTTAGGTTCATACATACCTCCTCGCGGGGATTTCCAAGAGGGAATGTAACACCTGGGACTTTGTAGGACAAGCGTCTTTCCCTCCGACCTCTCCGGGAACCATTTCAAAATCCTCCCGACTGGGTTTGGATAAGCTGCCGCGAACTGTCCAGCTCTCCTGCCAGCCGGCGCCACTCGGCCGAATCGGCATAATTCTCACTGGGATCGCGACTCCCTGCGAATCAGCCTGGGGTTGGCCATGCTGGCCGTAGTGGACTTCACCTGCATGTTCTTCATCTGGCCGCTGGAGCTGGCTGCTATGTTCCTGCCCTACACGCGGCCCGATCTCTTTGAGAAGTCCACTTTCCAGTACAAGATCGGAAAGGCGCCGGTCACCATCCTCGGCGCCATCGCCTTCGTCATCGGCTTCTGTTTTATGCTCTACGTTCCCTTGGAGCTGACCGACATCTGGGCTCAGATCGGAGTCGCCTTGTTGATCCTGATCGGCCTCATCTTCGCCGCGGCGATATACGCCAAGAACCACCGCGAGGGGATCGACCCGAACAAGATCTTCACCGAGATCCCGCCTGCTTAACTCTCCTCTCCAGAAGGGTTCCCCCCGCAGGGGGAGCTCTTCGTCATTCATTGAATACGCAGCAGGAAGGAGAACAGTGAGAGTTTTCTTCGCAGTGGACGTGCATGGGCCAACCACCGTCTGGCGCAAGTGGATCGCCGCCTTGAGCATCTACGAAGCCGACGCCCTGATCCTTTCCGGCGACCTCACCGGCAAGGCAATGGCGCCGATCATTGAACAAGATGACGGGAGCTGCAAGACCTCCTATTTCGGCCGGACCTGTACGCTTAAAACGAAGAAGAGATCCTCGATATGGAGCGGAAGCTGGTCAACGGAGGGATTTATTTTGTTCGCTGCGACAAACCGTTGCTGGAGAAGATGAAGAAAGATGAGAGGGTCTGGCAGAAGATTATGGCCGAGGAGATGGTCAAGCGCTTGCGCGAGTGGCTGGATCTGCTGGTGGAAAAGATAGACACCCGCAAGATCGTCACCATCGCCATGCCCGGCAACTAGACAGCCCCCGGCAGGGAGTACTGCAACGCGCATCATCGACGAGGTCATCCAATCGTACCAGGACAGGTGGGTGATCTACCCCCTGGGCAAGGCGCTGAACTTCGAGGTGCATGAGGCGGTCAGCCTGGAGTATGTCAATCCCACCCCCCTGGGACACGCCCCGGGAGCTGGATGAGCGAGGGATGATGCGTAAGATCGAGGAGACCGTCAAGCCGCTCAAGAACGTCAAGAACTCAATCTGGAATTTCCATTGCCCGCCTGTCGATACAGCCAGCGACCTAGCCCCAAAGCTGGATAAATCGATGAAAGTAGTGGCGGGTCTGGACGGCGTCAAGATGGTGCACGTGGGATCCAAATCGATGCGCGAGGCCATTGAAAAATACCAGCCGATGCTCTGCCTTCATGGCCAAATCCACGAATCCTCCGGCTTCGACAAGATCGGCAACACCCTCTGTTTGAATCCGGGATCGGAGTATGGTGAAGGCTTATTGCGCGGCTTCATCATCGACTTGACGCCGGCCGGCATCCAGGAGTACTGGAAGATCCAGGGCTGACCATGGAAGAACAAGGGAATTTCGTCCAATTCTCCCCCGAAGCGTTCCTCGAGGAAGCCATCGGGATCATCCAAAAAGCCCAGGATAAGAGGATCTGCCTGCGTATCTTGGGCGCTCTGGCCGTCTACATCCACTGTGAGCGCTGTCCTCAATACCGCGACTTCTTCTTCACCCTAGGACGTTTGGGAGAGGGCAAGCCGATCTTTACCGACCTGGATGTGATGGGATACTCGCGTCTGAGGCGCGCAAGTTCCTGGAGAGAGAGGCCGGTTTCAAGCCGGACCTCTACGTCAACTCGCTGCCCTGGAACGCCATCTCGCGGAACATCTTCCACCGCGAGGGGGGATACGATGTGGACGTCTTCTACGCCCGGCTCAACTTCAGCCACCCCGTGGAGTTCGGTAGGATCCCGGGGAAAGGTCGCCTGGAGCTTGACTTCCCCACCATCGCCCTCGCCGACATCGTCTTGGAGAAATTGCAAATTCACTTCATCAACAAGAAGGATCTGATCGACCTGATCCTCCTCTTCTGCGGCCACGAGCTGGCCGAGACGGACCAGAAATGGTTGACAACCTGGCCTATATCGCCAAGGTTCTCAGTAACAACTGGGGCTTTTGGTTCGACGCCAAGGTCAACCTGGAGAAAGTCCTCTCCATTGCCGCGAAGTTTCACAGGAACGGCAAGGTGACGGTTGACGACTTGAGCGATTCAGCGCCAGACCGCCCTCCTCACTCAACGTTTGGAGTCCGAACCGAAGGGAAAGGCTTGGACCCTTGCGCGCACGCCAGGGGACGAAAGTACCCTGGTTCCAGGATGTGGAAGAAGTGGATCGGTAGGAGCGAGCGATGGATTTCTGGTCCGGCCCATGGCCGGTGGTTCCCATCGGGTTGATCTTCGTGGCGGTGGTGTTGCGCGCTTTGATGATCGCTAACCGTATCAGCAAAAAGCGTCAGAAAGAGGATGAGGGACGACGATCCGGGAAATAACAACGAGGACAGAATTGTGATGATGGAAACAGATTTGAAACAATATGGGGACGGATTTCAAATCCGTCCCCATATTGTTCATCTTGCTGGGGTTAGCGTTTGCGGTAGGTAGGCGCCTTGCGGGCTCTCTTCAAACCGTATTTCTTCCGTTCCTTGACGCGTTGGTCACGGGTCAGCAGATCAGCTTTCTTCAATGGATCGTGGAACTCTTCGCGGTTCGCCCGAAGCAAAGCGCGTGCGATAGCATGGCGGATCGCGCCGGCTTGCCCGGTAGTGCCGCCCCCCTTGACGGTGATGCGTAAGTCGTAGCTGCCGGTGGTGTTGGTAATGATCAGCGGTTGCATGACGGCATCGATCAGGGCCTGACGGTGGAAATAAGCGGATAGCAACTTGGTATTGACGACGATGGCGCCGCTTCCTGGCTTGAGGAAGGCTCGGGCCACGGCCGTCTTCCGGCTGCCGGACGTGTGGATCTGGGTGATTCCCTCCATCTGCTCTCTCTTTCTACCCGAAGGGTTGCGGCGTCTGGGCGGCGTGAGGGTGCTCGGCGCCAGAGTACACTTTCAACTTCTTCAGCATGTCGCGGCCAAGGGTGGTCTTGGGTAGCATCTTCCGTACGGCTTCACGGATGACGCGATCGGGGTGTCGGGCCAGCACCGTCTTCAGGCTGGTCCGCTTCAGGCCGCCGGGGTACCCGGAGTAATGGAAGTAGATCTTCTGCTCCATCTTCGCTCCAGTCACCCGAATCAACTCCGCGTTGGTGACGATTACGAAATCCCCCAGATCAAGGAATGGCGTGTATTCTGGCTTGTTCTTACCCATCAGTGTGCGAGCGATGCGAGTGGCCAAGCGCCCCAAGGTCTGATCCTTGGCGTCCACATGATACCACTGCTTAGTAATCTCGCCCTGCTTGGGAACATAGGTCTTCATGAAATTC
>CAYXFH010000171.1:0-25762 GCA_964464245.1 uncultured bacterium | reverse complement strand
CGCTTGGCCAGAGCGTCCGGGGTCAATTCTCCCTGGGAGGCGAGGGTGCTCATGGTCTGGTGATAGAGCAAGCTGAAAGGGTAACGGACCAGCCGCATCGGTTCCACCCAATGCTCCTCCAGGTAGAGCTGGATAATGGCGATAGCTTGCAGCAAAGACCAAGGGAGCTGCTGCGGCAGCAGTTCCTTGCCCAGGGGTTCTTCTTCGGCACAGGCCAGGATCATCTCTGGGGGGTTGCCGCGTCGGCCGGAACGGCCCAGCCTCTGCAGGAAGCTGGAGACCGAGTACGGCGCCTCCAGTTGAAGAACCCGCTCTAGGCGACCGATGTCGATGCCCAGTTCAAGGGTCATGGTGGCAGCCACCACGGCCGGCAGCAAGGGGTCGCGCATCGCTTCCTCGGCCGCCTCCCGCAGTGGGGCGGAGATGCTGCCATGGTGCATGAAATAGACGTCCGGCGCCCCTTGCGCTTTGGCTGCCATGCGCAGAGAGGAGAGCATCGATTCCGCCTCCTCTTTGGAATTGGAGAAAATGAGGGCTTTCCGTCCGCGCGTGTTCTCGTAGATATACTGAATAAAGGGAGAGATGGCCCGCTTTTCCCCCGGAATCGAACGTCGCAAAGGATCACTGTCCTCGTGGGGGGCGGGTTTGAAACCCGCCCCTATCACACCCTTCGATTCCGGGGCGGGAGAGGCGCGATCTATCTGGGGAACGAAGAAATGTTCCACCGCCAAGCGTAAGCGCTGTTCCCCTCCCTCCGGGCGCGGCGTGATGACCAGGCGCTCGGTCCCGGCGCGAAGCCATTGCTCGGCAGTGTCATAATTTCCTAGTGTGGCGGAAAGGCCGACCCTCCGCGGCTCCTGGGCGAGATAGGGACGCAGCCGTTGCAGTTGGCAGAGGATCTGGCGGCCGCGATCGGAGTTCATGAAGACATGCACTTCATCGATGACCACGAAGCGCAAGTCCCCGAAAACCCGGGTCAACTCTGGTTTGCGGTTCATCAAGAGCCCTTCCAACGACTCCGGGGTGATCTGGAGCACCCCGCGCGGCTGGCGCAGCAAGCGCGTCTTCTCGCTTGCAGGGACGTCGCCATGCCAGTGGGTGACTTGGATCTGAGCCTCCGCCAAGAGGTCATTCAGGCGAAGGAACTGGTCGTTGATGAGCGCTTTGGTGGGGCCGATGTAGAGGACGCCCACCGATTTCGGGGGATCTTCCTGGAGGAGGGTCAGGATGGGCAGGAAGGCTGCCTCGGTCTTGCCGGAGGCTGTGCCGGTAGCTAGCAGAAGGTGCGCCTCGGTCTCGAAGATCACCCGGCAGGCCTCCACCTGTACAGCTCTCAGCTCGGTCCAGCCATGGGTGTAGATGTACTCTTGGATGAACGGCGCCAGCCGAAAGAAGGGGTTCTCGCCCCCGGCGGCATTATAGCCCCCGGCAGGGTGTCCTGTCATAGGATGAACTCGGGAAGATCGCTCCCCGTTTTTCCGCCACTTCCCCCATTTTTATTTGGGCCGGAGGGGATAGACCCCGGCGGCATATCGGTGAGCCGGGCGGTGAAAGGCTGACCTTGGAGAAGGGCGGGGAGAGTCAAGTCACTATTCTGTCGAAGGAGGTCGAGTACGGCGATCCAATCGCGCACAACCTCCCGCGGGGTGAGCAGTTCTTGGGCCCCAAGGCGGGAGACGAGCGCCTCCAGGAAGCTGCGCACTGACTCCCCGTCCAGGCTCTGACTCTCCTCGTGGTGAGCGCAGTAGACCTCTTGTACACGCTCCAGGAGGACGAAGACCTCCTCGGGAGTGAGCGTCGCCAGGCGCACCACCGGACCGGAGAGGACGCGCTGCCGCGGGCTATCATGCTGCTGTCCGGCGCTGAATCGGCTCTCCGCCAGCCGGGAGCGCAAGGCTTCGTAGCTGTACAGCCCTCGCCGGGGATCCTCGAGGAACTGGCTGGTTCCGGCCAGGAGAATGCCCAGATGCTCGGCCTTTCCTTGCATGGTGTCGTTGAACATGGCTAGAAGACGCTCGTAGTTGGTCGCTCGGGAGACCGCATGGCTAATCTTGTAGAGGTTGGCGGCCTCGTCGATCAGCAGCAGCAAGCCCTTATAACCGATCGCGGCGACGAAACGAGCCATTATCTTGAGGGTGTCATACCAACTGGCGTCATCGACGATCACGCGCACTCCAAGGCTGTTCCTCGCTTCCGTCTTGGTGGTGAACTCCCCCCGCAGCCAGCGCATGGCGGCGCTGCGTCGTTCCTCGTCTCCCTGGCGGTACCCGCGCCAGAAAGCGGTCACTACAGTGGCGAAGTCGAATCCATGGACCATCCCCTCCATCTGGCTGATCGTCGCCAGGATAAGATCCTCTACCTGACGGGCGAAACCCTCGCTCTCCGGTTCCAAGCCGGAATCTTGGCGGACGCGCACCTGGATGCCGGAGACCCAACGAGCCAGCAGGGTGGGCAGGGCTCCCCCATCCGGGTTGGTCTTCGTGGCCAGGGACCGCATCAGTTCGCGATAGGTGGCCAGCCCCTCACCATTGGCGCCGCTTAAACGGCGCTCCGGGGATAAATCGACGTCGGCTACTACGAAGCCTCGATCCATGGCGTAGTTGCGCAACAACTGAAGCATAAAGCTCTTCCCGGAACCGAAGCGGCCGATCAGTAAACGGAAAGTAGAAGCGCCTTCGGCGATATTCTCCAGATCGCCCAGAAGCGCGGCCGTCTCTTCCTTGCGCCCCACAGCGATGTACTCCAGGCCAATGCGTGGCACAACCCCGGCGCTGAGTGACTGTAGGATGGCGGTGGAAATCCTTCTGGGAATCTTAACGGGCATTTGCCCCAATCATAGCAAGGACCGCGGCGAGCGTCTCACGTTGTTCCAGCGCGATCTGGGGAAGCTCCGTGTTTGGCTCCAGAAGCAAATCACCGAAGCACTCCAGGGCCAGCTCATTAATTGCATCAAGGATCATATCCGGCAGCAAAGCTTGTGCCTGGGCGATCTGCCACAGTTCTTGCTGCCGCAGGCTGTCTTGCTGCCGCAGGCTGTCGGGTTGGGGGTCGTGGGTTGCCTTCTCCAAGTCTGAACTTCCCGCGCCCAGCAAGACGCGCAAGGCTTCGACCTGGTAGGGCTGCAAACGGCGGACGAAAGCTGCCCACTCCTCTCTAAAAAGGGAAAGGTCCACTTCACACCAGTCCCTTAATGGTTGTGTTTCCAACGGCAAGGCCAGCGTGATCTCCTCTTCCTCCAGCGGGGCCAGCATTTCCTGGAGTTGGTCGGCTTCAGCCTGCAGGCGCTGGATGCGCTCCGCGTCAAAACGGATTGCCGGTTCCCTCTTCGGTGTGGATAGGACATGCTGCCGCAGACTTTCTACTGCTCTCGTCATGGCCGAGGCCTCCGGAGAAGCGAAAACTTGCGCCATCCATTCCTCCAAACGTTCCCGCAGCTCTCTTTCGAGGCCGTGCTCTTTAAGCTCAAGCCCGCCTCCTTCCAGTCGAAGGGGGGAAAAACCGCATGATTTGCGCAGAGTATTCTCCGCCAATTGGGTAACCGCTGTCAGAAAAGAACGCAGGGGAGGGTGTTTGGTATATGGCCAGACCGTGGCCACTTCCAAGAGGAGCAGCTCGCCGCGAAAGCGCGCGCCGGCAAACGGGTAGCGGGTCAAGTGGAGAGGTTCCTTCGGTCGGAAGCGGGCAAGAATCCCTTGGCCACCCTTCTCGCGCAAGGCCCGGTCCGCTTCTTCGAGAACCATTGGAACCCAGCGCTCCAGCAGCTCGCGCTTGCCAAATGCCCAGAAGTCCGTCCAACGCAGACGGTAGTCAAGAGCCAATTCAATCGCCGCCAAAGGCCAAAGTTGCCACGGCCGTTCCAGATGAAGGGAGAAGGCCAATTCCGGCTCCCGCAGGCGACCCAGCAGGCCAAACGCCTCCTGGTAGACCAAGAGCGGATCCATCGGGCAATTGTAGACGAGCAGATAATCGGCCTGCCACTCCACCATCTCCTCGTCGAGGAGAGGGAAGGATCGCCGGTATTGCAGCCAGAGCTGCCGCAACATTTGGAAGCCTTCCATCGGATCCTCCACCCCGACCTGGTTGATCAGCTCGTACGCGTACAGATGGATGGCCCCAAGGTCAGTAGGCAGGCACTCTCCTTTTCGCACCCGATCGCGCCAGTAGAGGTACCACTTCATTTGATTCCGGTCCATATCGCTGTAGGTGGGGAAGCTCTTGTGAAAAGCAACGAAGGGGGTGGCTTCCTCCGCGGCAGAAACAAGATCGAGGGCGTCTTCAAGAAAACGTGGGCTTCGCCGAGCCCATACTTCCTCGACCAGCGGCGAACGGAAGCGGACTTCCGTGCTGCTGCGAAGCTCAGGTCGCGGTGGAATGGGAATGCCGCTGGAAGCTGGGGCGGCATGATAGGACACCCTGTCGGGGGCTGTCATGCTGTCGGGGGCTGTCATGCTGCCGGGGGCTGTCATGCTGCCGGGGGCTTGTCTAGCTTGATAGCCTGCGACAGCCACCTCGGTGACAGGACTGGAAGGGGGGGGTGAGAAGTACTGATAGGGAGAAGGAAGAGGTGGGGGGGCTTGGTCCGGTTGGCGCAGACTGTATTTCCACAGATTTGAGTAGGAACCCACCCGGAAGAGCCGGGAAAGAGCCATGCGGGGCAAAGCGCGGCGAAGGAACTCAGTCCGCCTGAAGAGCCCGAGGGTCAGTTCCCGCCGGCAGCGCAAGAGCTGCCGGTAAAGCGAGGAGGAAGGAGAGTGTACGAGGAGGTCGGCTTCCAGCAAGACCAGCAAGCTCCAACTATGAGGTTCAAGCGCCAGTGTCTCCTCCAGCGCAGGGGGATTGACCAAGGTGATTCTCTCTTTCCACCCCGCCTCCTCGATCCCGCTCGCTGCTATGGGGACAGATCTGAAATCTGTCTCCATAACTCTCAAGGCTGTGCGCGAGCCCACCACCAAAGCGTTGAAATCCGAAAAACGCTCTACGCAAGAACGCAGGAAAGAGCGCAAGGCGCAGCCGAGGTCTTGAACTGCTCCCACCAATCCACCGGGAAACCCCCAGGTCCGGAGGAACTCCAGGTGTTGGAATGCCGTCTCCAGCGGCGTCCCTCCTTCCGCCAGTGAGATCTCTGGGAATCTAACCCTGAACACCCTGCCGGGGGCTGTCATGTTGCCGGACAGTCGCAGGGAACCTCGGCGCAAGATCTCATCGGCATTGAGGAGCACCCGCCGGCAGAATGTCCCGCCTTGGGCGACCTCTCCCTCCTCGTCACCCCCGTAAAAGCGGGGGGCCTCTGGAGGAGCGCATGGTAAGCGTCCTCGCTCGATCCAGCCGTTGGGGAGCCGCAGGTATTCCTGACCTCGTATTCCTATACCAACAGATGGGCATTCTTTGTTCGTCGGCTGCGAGCCGCAGCTATGGGAACAGATCTGAAATCTGTCCCCATAGCTGCAAAGGGAATCGAGGGGAAAGCTCTCTTTGCCAATCACGAGGGAGGGAATCGCCCAGACCCGGCCGACTCCACGCCAGTCCTCGCGGCGAATCTCCAAGATTGGTTCCACACTGCCCTCCCACAGTCTGTGTCGCGCAACCAGCGCCTCCACCTCTCCTGTTGCCCAGGCGGAAGGGGGAGGCAACCCTTGCAGGAAACGGGGGATCTCTTCGCCCTCCAGCCAGCCGGTCCCCCCCTCGTGGAGCAGAGGAGGCAGCCGTCTGAGAGATGGGCCGGGCCGCAGGCTGCTTCCTGCTCGTAGAAAACCGGGAAGCGCTGCGATCTCTTCTAACTGCTGCGGGGGGGAAGACCACTGCAAGGAGAGATTCACCCGCTCATCTTGAACGGAGAGGATCTCTGCCCGGTGCAACGGAGATTCCAGGTACTCCAATTCGACCCGGTAGGGAAGCTCCATGCGACGCCAGACGGGCGCGCGATCCTTAACGAGGGAAAGCAGCAGCGGTCCCTCCAGATACTCGCTGGTCAGGAAACGGTCATCCTCCGATTCAGTGCCTTCCACCAACCAGTAACTCGTTCCTGCCAGGAAGCACCCTCCTCCAAGGTAGCGAGCAGGGGGGTTGATAATCCTCTCTAGCCCCCCTCTAGAAGAAGACCAGCTGAAGGTCAAGGAAAACCCATCAGGGATCGGACCTCGGACGAGCGCCTGCGCCTCCGGTGCGATCTCTAGGCGAATCTCCGCCTGCTCCGGCGGTACGTCCCGCAGAATCTCCAAGCTTCTCCAGGATAGAACACCCGCGCCCAAGTCGACCGAGTTCTGCAAACCCTCCCTGGAGAGGAACGCGAGCGCTCCCCTACTCTGGTCCAGAGGGATCTCCTGCTCTTGGCGGAAGGCTCGCAGAACTAGCTCGTCTCGCCGCAGTTCCAGACGCAGACGATCTTTATCGCCACCACCAGCGGGAACAGATAGTTCGGACAGAAAAAAAGCTATGGGGACAGATTTCAAATCTGTCCCCATAGCTTTTTGTCTCCCCAAAGCTGCGGGTCAGACAGCAGCGAGCGCAGAGCGCTCTTGCTGATCAGGCGGTAAGCCGGGCGATAGGCTTCTCGATAGAAAGCGGAGTGATGCACCGCAGGATACTGGCTGATCGCGACTCGTTCGTGCAGTCGCTCCACTTCCTCCTGTGAATGAGGAAACATCCCCTCACGACAGGCTGTCTCAACCTCTTCCCAAACCTCAATCAGCTCATCCAGGCTCCCCCACTTCGCCTGCGCGCCCTCCAAGAATGCCTCGGCAATAACTTGCCAGGATCCACCCCGCGTTCTCCAGACGCCCAGGTGAAGGCGACCCAAACGGCCATCCGGTCTGGCCGCTTCCCACAAGCTGTCGCCACTCCATCCGGAGGGGTTCATTGGGGGAAGCCCCTCCCATTCCTCCTCAAGCCGCCTACGGACCGCTTCCTCCAGCAATGCTCTAGGGCAGTCTTGGCGAGTGAGGTGTTCTGGGCCCAGGATTCCCTGGTAACACAGCTTATAGAGGTCGATCAACTCTGCCTTGGGCCACCGCTTCTGGTGTCTTTGAAGGAAAGGAATCCAGAGCGCCCTGCCGGGGGCTGTCATGTTGTCATTATGGGGACAGATTTGACCTCCGGTCAATCCGCAAATCTGTCCCCATAATAGCTTGGAGGCTGACCGTTCATGGGAGGACGAGAGGGAAGATCGAAGAAAGCGAGAAGGGGTTGGTTGCCAAAATCGCTGCGGACAATTCCTCTTCGGTATAATGAACCGCCAGCAGATAAAGCCCATCCGCTGCCAAGGTCGGGCCGGCGCTCGACCGATCCGCCCCCGTTAGAAGAGAGCGCAGCGACTCCTCGTCCCGGCGTCCTTGACCGATCATCAGCAAAGTTCCTGCCAATGCGCGGATCATGTGTTGGAGGAAGCCATTGCCCCAGAGGAGGAAAGCTACAACGGGTGGGTTCCCAATCAACTCTGCTCGCCGGATCTGCCGTACCGTCCCCCCTTTGGCAGAGCCGGCCTTAGCGAACGCGCGGAAGTCATGCTCCCCCAGTAGGTGCGGCAATGCCTGGCGTACGCGGACCCAATCGCAGACGCTCGGATGGTGGGTGATTCGACCGAGCAGGAAAGGATTCATCGAGGGATCAGTCCAAAGAACGAGAAGATACGCTTTTCCAAGCGCGTCACGACGGGCATGGAAAGTGGGAGGCGCTTCCTCTACCAGCCAGACTCGGACGGTGGGAGGGAGAAGAGCGTTGAGCGCCCGCTGCAGGGAAAGCGCGCTGATCCGGGCGCTGGTATGGACATTGCAAACCTGCCCGAGGGCATGCACGCCGCGATCGGTGCGACCAGCCCCGATCACCCGGGACGGTTCGCCAGTGATCCGCTCAATGGTTGCCTCCAACAATCCTTGCACGCTGGGCAACTCCTTCTGTCTTTGCCAGCCGGCGAACGGCGTCCCCAGATAGGCTAAGCGGATGAGCAGGTTGCGCTGAGGCAGCATGACAGACTGCGGCAGCATGTTCTGCGTCACAGGACCGCCAACCAGTTGATCGAGAGCGTGGCCAAGCCCAGGGCGAGAGCGGAAAGGGCCGCCCACAAGTCGGTCCAGTGCAGGACCATCGCCCTCATTCGGGTCCTCCCCTCCCCTCCGCGGTAGCAGCGAGCTTCCATCGCCTGGGCTAACTCGTCAGCCCGGCGGAAGGCGGAGACGAAGAGCGGGATCAAGACGGCGACAAATCCGCGCAGGCGACGGAAGATGTTTCCACGATCGAGGGGCGCTCCACGGGAGATCTGAGCCTTGACGATGGTATCCGTCTCATCCAAGAGAGTGGGAATGAAGCGGAGAGCGATGGTCATCATCATGGCAATTTCGTGCACCGGGATGCGCAAAACGTGCAGGAAAGAGAAAAGGCGATCCAGGCCGTCGGTGAGGTCGATCGGGGAAGTAACGAGGGTCAGGAGAGTCGTGACCAAGACCAGCAGAGTGAGGCGAAAGCTCATGAAGAAGGCTTTCCACAACCCCGCGTCGCGTATCGCCAAGAACCCCCACTGCAGGATTACATTGCCTTCCTGTGAGAATAGAGCCTGGACGATGAAAGTGAAGAGGATCAGGAAAAGGATCGGCCGCAGGCCGCGCAGCAAAAAACGCAATGGGATGCCGCTGGCCGTGACTACCGCTAAAAATAGTACCAGAAAAAAAATATAACCGGTGATCTTCGTCACGAAAAAGAGAAGAATGGTCAAAGTGATTGCGGCCAGGAACTTCGTGCGAGGATCCAGCCGGTGCAAGAGTGAGTTGCCGGGAATGTACTGCCCGAGGGTAACGACGTCAGACAGCGCCATGGTGGTACTCCTGCGCGATCAGACGGGCTGCCTCCCGCACGTCGAAGATGGATACCGGCAAGCGCCAGCCGGCCTTAACCAACGAGGAAAGGATCTGGGGAATGGTGGGGAGGCGAATTCCGCAGGCGGCCAACGATTCCTCGTCGCTGAAGACCTCTCCGGTCCGCCCTTGGCGACAAATGCGCCCACTTTTTAGCACGACGACCCGCTCAACCAGGGAGACGATCTCATCCATATCATGACTAACCATGATCACCGTAGCTCTTTCATTGCGGTGTAAAAGTTTGATGCGGGTGAGGATATCTCGTTTACCACGGGGGTCGAGGCCTGCCGTTACTTCGTCAACGATCAAGACCCGCGGACACATCGCCAGAATGCCGGCAATGGCGACCAGGCGCTTCTCCCCCCCGGAGAGAGTGAAAGGGCTGCGCTGGCGGAAGAGGGCCGGCTCCAAGCCAACCTTGAGGAGCGACTCCTCGACTCGCTTGCTAACCTCTTGCTGGCTTAGGCCAAGGTTCCGGGGCCCAAAGGCAACATCTTCGGCGACCGTCTCGGCGAAGAGCTGGGACTCGGGAAATTGGAAAACCAACCCCACTTGGAGACGCGCTTTCCAGATCGGCTTCCTCCTGTCGGTGAGGTCCACACCATCCAGCAAGACCCTTCCCGAGGTGGGCCGCAAAATCCCGTTGAGGAGTTGCACCAGCGTTGATTTGCCGCTGCCGGTCTCTCCGACCAACCCAACGAACTCCCCTTCCTCGATATGCAGCGAGACGTCATCCAAGGCTCGCTTCTCCCACGGCAGACCAGGACCGTAGATGTAGGTCAGGCGCTCGGCTTCAATGCGCATAGAGTATGGACCAGCTCCTCGGAGCGAGATAAAAAAGGCGGCAAGGGGATCCCTCCCTCCCGCAACAACTGGGCGAGGCGGATGGCCAGAGGAAGGTCGAGGTGAGCATGGCGGCGGAGTTCATCATCCTCGACAAGCTGGGCCGGGGCGCCAAGGAAAGCAAGCTTCCCCTTCTCCAGCACCAGCAACCGGCGCGCCAGCATGGCTTCCTCCATCCTGTGAGTGATAAGGATCAAGGTGATCCCCTCGCCGTGCAGCTCCTGGATGGTGCGAAGCACTTCCTCCCGACCTTGTGGATCCAGCAAGCTGGTAGGTTCGTCCAAGACGATATAGGACGGCTTCATGGCCAGCACGCCGGCGATCGCGACGCGTTGCTTTTGCCCCCCAGAGAGGAGGTTGGGTGGATGTTTGGCATAAGCGCTGATGCCCACTTTCTCCATCGCCCAATCGACCCGAGCGCGGATCTCGTTCGGGGGAATGCCTAGATTCTCCAGCCCAAAGGCGATGTCCTCCTCAACGATGGTCCCCACGATCTGGTTGTCGGGATTCTGGAATATCATCCCTACGCGTGTCCGGATCGTCCACAACAGAGCGCTATTGCGGGTATCCATCCCATCGACCTGAACCGACCCCTCGGTGGGCAAGAGCAAGGCGTTGAAGAGACGGCCCAACGTTGACTTTCCCGAACCGTTGGGACCGAGAATGCAAAGAAAATCCCCCGCCTTGACCTCTAGCGTTAGGGACGACAGCGCATAGACGGGGGAAGCGCCAGAGTCAGGGTAACTGTAGCTGACTCCTTGAAGGACGATCTTTGGGGTCACATCTTCATATGTCATATTCAAAAATATGACATATGAAGATGTGACCCCAGAACCTGTCTACTCAACCAGCTCCAGGATCGCCATCGCTGCGCCATCCCCTCGGCGCTTACCTGTCTTGACGACGCGCGTATAGCCGCCTTTTCGGTCGCCGACCTTGGGAATGATCGTGGTATAGAGGCGCTGCCCGGCTTCTTTGTCCAGGAGGAAAGCATACACGAGCCGTTGAGTGGCCAAGTCTTTGTGGGTCGCTTTGGCGATCAGCCGCTCGACCGTTCTCTGGGCTTCCAGGGCTTTCTGTTGAGTGGTCTCGATCTTCGATTTGAGGAAAAAGCTGGTGGCCAAGCTGCGCAACAGCGCCCGACGAGGGCTGGATGACCGTCCCAGTCTGCGGTGGTCTTTCAGATGTCTCATCTATTCTTCACCTTTCAAGTTCAAGCCCAACTCGTCCAGTTTTTGCCGGACTTCCTTGAGAGAACTCTTGCCGAAATTCTTTATTGCCCGCAGCTCTGATTCCGTCTTCAAGACCAGATCTGCCACGGTCACGACACCGATCGACTTTAGCGCATTGAAGGAGCGGATCGACAAGTGCATTGACTCCAAGAGGTTTTCCAGCGTGCCGCCGCTTGGGGAAAGAGGGCTGAAAATGCTGCGTAAGTTCATAATGATCGAGAAATGGTCTACGAGGATCTCCGCCGCGGTGGCCAAGGCATCCAGGGGAGCAAGCGATCGATTGGTCCAGATCGATATCTCCAGACTGTCATCCTCAATAGCCCGTCCGACACGAGTGGGAACGATCCGATAGGAAACCTGCCGCACAGGTGAGAAGAAGGAGTCTATCGGGATCACTCCAATCGGAAAGTTGGCTTTCTTGTTGAACTCCGCGGAGACAAACCCCATCCCTTTTTCAACGTAGATCTGGATGTTGACCTTGGACAATTCGCTGTCCAAAGTCAGTAAATGCAGGTCTGGGTTGAGGATGTCCACTTCGGCATCGGGTTCGATGTCCCGGGCATGAACTTCCCGGGCATAATCTTCCTTGCCTCCCTTCGCCTCGAGGTACAGGATCTTCGTCTCGGTTGATCGGCTGCGCACGATCAACCCTTTGAAGTTAAGCACCAGATCGGTAACATCCTCCAAGACGCCGGGGATGGTGGAAAACTCATGGAGGACATGGTGAGGATCCCCGCGCCGCTCCCCCTCGACCTCAACCCCCTCGATCTGCAAGGCAGTGACCGCAGAACCGGGAATAAAGGAAAGCAGGACACGGCGGAGGGCATTGCCCAAGGTGGTGCCATACCCCTTCTCCAGGGGCCTCATTATCAATTTGGCGAAGTCCTCGCGTTCCTCTAGGACCTCAATGCTCGCTCTTTCAAACTCGTCCAAGGAAACCTCCTCCTGTTAGCGCGAGTAGAACTCGACGATAAGTTGCTCCTGCACCGGCACATCGATCTGTTCCCGCAAGGGAAGGCTCTGTACGATCACTTGCATGGCTTCCGGAGTGAGGTGCAACCACTGGGGGATGGAGCGCCCCTTCACCGCCTCGATGCCGTCTTTAAGAATGCTAAGGCCCTTGCTCCGTTCTTTGGCCTCGACCTGATCGCCAGGCTTGAGAGAGTAGGAGGGAATATTGGCGCTGCGTCCGTTCACCGTGAAATGACCATGGTTGACCAGTTGCCGAGCAGCCGCCCGGGAGGGGGCAAACCCGGAGCGGAAAACCACGTTATCCATCCTAGCCTCCAGGATCTGCAACAAGCGCGTCCCAGTGGGGATGGCGCGCTGCCCGACGGCCATGGTGAAATAGCGCTGGAACTGGCGCTCCAACACACCATAAATTCTGCGCAGTTTTTGTTTCTCGCGCAAGCGAATGGCGTACTCGCTCAGCTTTCGCCGGGAGATGGTGTGTTGCCCCGGCAGTTGCGGCTTTTTCTCGATCGGGCATTTCGCCGAGAAACAGCGGTCCCCTTTCAAGTACAGTTTACTCAATTCGCGCCGGCACAACCGGCAATTCGCATCTGTGTAACGAGCCAAGTTCTTCCTCCTACATCCTTCTCCGCTTGGGTGGGCGGCAGCCGTTGTGAGGCATTGGGGTGATGTCCCGGATGGTATTGATCTCCAAGCCGGCAACCTGCAGAGAGCGGATCGCCGTCTCTCTCCCCACGCCCGGCCCTTTCACCAACACGTCCACTTCGCGCACACCAAGGGCCATCGCTTTCTTGGCCACTGCTTCTGCGGCCAGTTGAGCGGCATAAGGGGTTCCCTTTCGAGTGCCCTTGAAGCCCACGGAACCGCCAGAGGAGGAAACGATCACGTTCCCAGCGGGATCAGTGATGCTCAGTTGCGTATTGTTGAAACTGGCGTGGATGTAAGCCAGCGCATGCGGAACCACTTTTTTTTCTTTGCGTTTCTTTGTTGTCTTGGGAGCAGGCATTACTGTCTCTATCTCCTTCCTATTTGGACCGTTTGGACCCGACGGTGCGCTTGGCTCCTTTTCGCGTGCGCGCGTTGGTGCGGGTCCGTTGGCCGCGAACGGGCATCCCACGCTTGTGGCGGAGCCCGCGGTAAGAGCCGATCTCCATCAATCGGCGAATGTTCTGGGACACTTCGCGGCGGAGATCCCCCTCCACCTTGTAATTGCGGGTGATGATCTCCCGCAGTTGGTTGATCTCCTGTTCGGTGAGGTCACGAGTGTGCGTCGCCGGATTGATCGACGTCTGCGCCAGGATCTTTTGGGAGAGCGTGGGACCAATTCCGTAGATATAGCCAAGGGCGATGTCTACACGCTTCTCCCGAGGGAGGTCGATACCTGCGATACGGGCCATCTACTTACCCTGCCTTTGCTTGTGTTTGGGGTTCTCGCAGATCACCAGCACCTTTCCCTCGCGCTTGATGATCTTGCACTTCTCACACATCTTCTTTACGGACGGTCTGACTTTCATCTCGACTCCTCTTCACAATCTGCGGATAATCCGGCCGCGAGTCAAGTCGTAGGTAGAGATCTCCACCTTGACTCGGTCTCCGGGCAGGATTCTGATAAAATGGATTCTCATCTTTCCCGATGTATGGGCCAATAGCCGGTGTGCGTTAGGCAGTTCAACGCGGAACATGGCGTTAGGGAGGGCTTCCACCACTTTCCCCTCTATTTCCACGAAACCCTCTCGGACTTTTTTCTCGGGTTCCTCCTCGCGCCGGACTGGCCTTCTTCGGGCAGGTCGGTAATAGTTTCTTTTCATCTCCACTCCGTTAGGATCTCAGGATCCTGAGCTGTAATCAGCACTGTGTGCTCGAAGTGAACAGAAGGGCGGCGGTCGGTCGTAACGACCGTCCACCCGTTCCGCAGGATCTCGACCTGCGCGTTTCCTAAGTTCACCATCGGCTCAATGGCCAGAACCATGCCTTCTTTTAGCACAACTCCCGTGCCGGCTTGACCGAAGTTGGGCACTTGTGGCTCCTCGTGCAACTGGCGCCCGATGCCATGCCCAACAAATTCGCGCACCACGGAAAAGTGGTGGCGCTCTGCTTCAAACTGGATTGCCGCGGAGATATCCCCTAGGTGATTTCCGGTGCGAGCCATGGCGATCCCCGCCATCATGGCCTCTTGCCCGACGCGCAACAACTCGCGCAAGTCCGGTTTCACCTCACCCACCGGGACTGTTATGGTTGAATCGGCGAAATATCGATTCATTACAGCTCCCAGATCGAGCGAGACCAGGTCGCCTTCTCGCAAAATCCGCGGTCCGGGGATCCCATGCACTACCTCTTCGTTGATTGAGATACAAAGCGCCGAGGGGTAGCCGCGATAACCTTTGAAGGCGGGAAGCGCTCCACGCATGCGGAGGGCTTCCTCGGCTTTCTGGTCCAGGTCGCGGGTGTGCAGTCCAGCTTGCACAGCGCCGGCCACTTCTTGCAAAGCTGCAGCCAAGATCGCTCCAACATGGCGCATCGCCTCGATATCGCAAGAAGACTTGATCGGGATCATCTAGCTTCCTTCATCACTGCGATGCGATCCATGGTCCAAGGTCCCGGGTTCTGGTTCAAGAAGACCCGCAGCAATGCTCGAGGGCAGGCCCAACACTCGCCGGATACGCTCGCCGATAAGAGCGGGGTTGCCCTGACCATCCACGCTGCGAAGGAGGTCATGTTCACGGTAGTATTCGATCAATGGATCGATCTGTTGGTGGTAGATCGTCAACCGCTTACGGATGGTCTCGGCATTATCGTCGCTGCGCGCCTCTATCAGCGCGCCGCAAGCCGGACAGATTGGGTGGCGTTGGTGATAGATCTGCCCGCAGGAAGCGCACGCGCTCCGATTTAATAAACGCTTCTCTGCTTCTTCATCCCTTATCTCGATCAACAAAGCTGCATCCAGGCGAGTTCCTCGTTGCGCCATCATCTTGTCCAGAACCTCCGCCTGATGTCGGGTGCGAGGAAACCCGTCGAGGATCAAACCATCTTGCAGGACACCCTGCCTGGGGCTGTCATGCTGCCTGGGGCTATCATGCTGCCTGTGGCTGTCATGCTGCTGGGGTCTGTCTAGCGCCCCCGCTTGCGCGGGCGCCTCCGCCTGGGGCGCCTCCGGCGACCCCAGCAGGATCGCCACCATCAGCTCATCAGGGACCAAATCTCCTCGATCCATGAAAGCTTTGGCCTGCAAGGCACGGGGTTCCTTCGAACTGACCAACTTTCGAAGTAGATCTCCGCTGCTGAGATACTTCCATTCGTACTGCTGCGCCAAGGTCTGCGCCTGAGTTCCCTTCCCCGATCCAGGGGCTCCGAGAAAGACAATGTTCATCTCACTACCTCAAGAAGCCCTCGTAGTGACGCATGACCATGAAAGCCTCAATCTGCTTGACTGTTTCCAGTGCGACACCGATGACAATCAGGATAGAGGTGCCTCCGAAGAGAAAGCGTGAACCAGCGATTCCCAAGATCGGCATCAGGAAATTAGGGAGAATGGCTAGAATGCCCAAGAAGACCGAGGCGGGGAGAGTAATGCGGCTGAGGATGCGCTGGAAGTAGCTGGCTGTCGGTGGACCAGGGCGAACCCCGGGCACGAAACCGCCGTATTTCTGCAGGTTATCGGCCAGTTCATGGGGATTGAAACTGATCTCGGTGTAAAAGTAAGTGAAAAAAACAATCAGCAGGAAGAGCAAAGTATTATAGAGCCAGGAGGTGGAATCGTAGAAGAGCTGGGCGAAACCCTGCAGCCCTGGGATAAAGCCGGCCAAGGTGACGGGGAACATCAACACAGCCTGCGCGAAGATGATCGGCAGAACGCCGGCTTGGATCAAGCGAAGAGGAATGAAGGTGGACTGGCCGCCATACATGCGCCGTCCGACGACGCGCTTGGCGTACTGCACGGGCACTTTGCGTTCAGCCGTGTAGGCGACAACGACGCCCGCCATGATACACACGGAGATAGCCAGCACCAGGATCAGTTCTGGGATGGGCAACTCTCCGACCCCGAGTAGCCGCCCGGCTTCGATCGCTCCGGGCAAGATGCGGGCCACGATGCCGATGAAAATGATTAAGGAAACACCGTTGCCGATCCCTTTCTCGGTGACTTCTTCGCCCAACCAGAGAGTGAGCATGGCGCCGGCAGTCAAGGTTACGACGATGGCGAACTCAGTCAGGAAGTTGTTCGGGTTAAGAGGCACGCCGCTGCGCTGCATATAGACGAGGAAGAAGATCGACTCCAAGATGCCAAGGGCCACGCAGAGATAACGGGTCCATATAGCCAACTTGCGCCGTCCGCCTTCCCCTTCTTCCTTGGCCATTTCCTTCAATTTGGGGATCACCATCTGCAAGAGGTTGAGGATGATCGAGGCGTTGATGTAGGGAAGCACGCCGAGAGAGAGCAGGCCGAAGTTAAGCAAAGTTCCGCCGGAAAAGAGGTTGAGGATACCCAGCAGGCCACCCTCGCTGACGATCTTGGAGATCGCCGAGGGATCTACTCCCGGGACCGGGATGAAAGCGCCCAAGCGGAAGAGCGCCAGCATCGCCAGCGTGAAGATGATACGGCGGCGAAGATCTTTGATCTTCCAGGCATTGCGGATGGTTTCGGTGATGTTAGCCATCAGCTCACCATCTCTACTTTTCCGCCTGCCGCCTCAATTTTGGCTCGGGCGTTGGCCGAGAAGGCCTGGGCTTCTACGATTAGGTTGACCTTCAACTCGCCGTCGCCGAGGATCTTCACGTTCGTTTCAGCAGAAGGGATCAATCCCATCTCGTACAACAAGCCGCGCGTCACCGTCGACCCCGCCAGGAACAAACCTAGCTTGGCCACGTTGAGGGGGTAGAAGGAAACACGGTTGATAGGCTTGAAACCGCGCTGATGAGGGAGCCGCCGGTAGAGAGGAAGTTGTCCTCCCTCGAAACCGATCCGCTTAGGTCCGCCAGCACGGGCTTTCTGCCCCTTGTGGCCGCGAGTGGAGGTCTTGCCATGGCCCGAACCTGTTCCACGGCCCACTCGCTTCGGTCGTTTTAACCCAGGAAGTTTCTCCAGTTCATGTAGTTTCATGGTCAGCTCCAAAGCTCACGAACGGTCTTGCCGCGGTTGCGGGCAACGCGCTCGGGGCTCTTCAACATCTCCAGTGCACAGACCACAGCCTTGGCCATGTTCACCGCGTTATTCGACCCTAACGACTTGGAGAGCACGTCTTTCACGCCGGCTAGCTCCAAGACCGCGCGCACCGGACCGCCGGCGATAACTCCGGTCCCCTGTACAGCCGGTTTAAGAAAGACGCGCCCAGCGCCAGACTTTCCCAACACGGGATGCGGGATGGTGGTCCCGGAAAGAGGAACCTCGACCATCTGCTTCTTGGCATCCTCGATCCCCTTGCGCACAGCATTGGGGATTTCCGCAGCCTTGCCGACACCCACTCCCACACGTCCGAGTGCATTGCCGACGACTACTACGACGCGGAATTTGAGACGCTTGCCTCCCTTGACCACTTTGGTGACCCGGCGGATCTGGATCACCCTCTCCTGAAACTCAGACTCCGTTTTTTCGATGCGAGCCATACGCCCTCCGTCCTAGAATACCAGGCCAGCGGCCCGGGCCGCTTCGGCCAGCGCCTTTACGCGCCCGTGAAACTGATAGCCGCCGCGATCCAAAACGACCTTGTCGATCTGGGCAGCCAGCGCGTTCTGGGCTACCAAGGTTCCCACCATCTCTGCCACCTGGGTCTTGTTCTTTCCCTTGGCTTGTTCAATGATCTGCAGGCTTGAAGCGCTTGCCAAAGTGCAGCCGGCGCTATCGTCAATGACCTGTGCATAGATGTGGTTGAGGCTGCGGAAGACGCAGAGGCGCGGTCTCTCAGCGCTGCCCCGCACTTTCTTGCGCACCCGCGCATGCCGATGTGTTCTGTCAAATTTCTGCTTCACAAACGTCACCTTTCCTTACTTCCCAGCGCTTTTGCCCAAGGCTTTGCCGGCTTTGCGGCGAATGATTTCTCCCACATACTTGACCCCTTTCCCTTTGTACGGGTCAGGTCGCCGCACCTTGCGCACTTTGTCTGCAAACGCGCCAACCGCTTCGCGGTCTCTGCCTTCAACCTTGATCACGTAGTAGGATACCTGGCTAGTGACAGCCTTCTTGATTTCCGCACTGACCGAGATCCCGTCTGGCAAGGGAAACAGAACCGGGTGGGTGTAGCCGACCTGGAGAACCAAGGAGTTCTCCTGCACTTGGGCCTTGTAACCGACGCCAGTGAGCTCCAGCGCCTTCGTGAAACCGTCTGTCACGCCGGTCACCATGTTCGCCACCAACGCTCGGGTGAGCCCATGCAGCGACCGGTCCAGCTTCGTATCGCTGGCCCGAGAAACAAACAGTTGCCCTTCCTTCATCTCCACGGCAATATTGGGGTGGATATCGCGCTCTAGCGTGCCTTTCGGCCCCTTGATCAAAATATGCTTGGCTTGAAGGTCGACGACGACTCCCTGCGGGATCAAAATGACTTTTTTTCCGATTCTCGACATGACGATGCTCCTACCAGACCAGGCAGAGGACCTCGCCACCCTGGCCCGATTTGCGCGCGGTTTTGTCCGTCATCAGTCCATGAGAGGTCGAGAGAATGGCGATGCCAAGGCCCCGCAGGACCAACGGCACTTTGTCTTTGCCCACGTAGACTCTCCTACCGGGCTTGCTGACCCTTTTCAGGCCAGTGATAACGCGGTCTCGCTTTGGTCCGTATTTAAGCAAGACGCGGATGATCGGGGCGCCAGAGCTGGTATCCAAGGTGAACTCCTTGATGAACCCCTCTTCCTTGAGGATCCGGGCCATTTCCAGCTTCATCTTGGAGCTTGGCATCTCCGTCGATTCAGCAAAAATCATGTTGGCGTTGCGGATCCGTGTCAGCATATCTGCAATCGGATCTGAGATCAGCATCGTTCCTCCTACCAGCTGGACTTTCTGGCTCCGGGAATCTCTCCCCGCAGTGATAGCGCCCTCAGGCAGATACGGCAGAGCCCGAATTTGCGGTAATAGGCGCGAGGCCTACCGCATTGGGAACAGCGGTTATATCTGCGCACCGGGAACTTAGGTGTCTTATTTGCTTTATTGATCATTGCTTTTCTGGCCATCTCGCTCCTCTGTCAGGGCCTGAAGGGAATTCCCAAGCTCTCAAGCAACATCCGGGCCTCTTCGTCAGTATTGGCCGTGGTCACGAAGGTGACGTTCATGCCGCGAGCTTTATCGACTTTGTCGTAGTCGATCTCCGGGAAGATCAGTTGCTCGCGCAAGCCGAGGGTGTAGTTGCCGCGCCCGTCGAAGCCGCGAGGGTTGACACCCTTAAAATCGCGGATACGAGGGAGCGCGACGTCGATCAGCTTGGCGGTGAATGCATACATTCGCGCGCCACGCAAGGTTACAAGGCAGCCGATGCGCATCCCTGCCCGCAGCTTGAAGGAGGCAATGGATTTCTTGGCTTTGGTGACGACGGGTTTCTGGTTGGTGATCAGCTGCATCTCCTCGATGGTGCTCTCCAGGGCCTTGGGGTTGCTGATCGCTTCCCCGACTCCTCGGTTGACCACAACCTTAACCAGGTGCGGGATCTCCATCACGTTGCCGTAGCCGAATCGTGTCTTCAAGGCTGGGGTTACTTCTTGGCTATATTTCTCCCGTAAAGCAGCGCCGCCGGCATAGGTCACCGCCTTTACCGTCTTCTCCGAGCTTTTCTTAAGAGAGGTTCCCTTTGGAGTACTTTTCTTGGTTGCCATTACCTATCGACGACCTCTTTGCATCTCTTGCAGACGCGTACCCGCCCATTGGCGGTCTCTTCATTGGAAGTGCGCGCCGGTTTCTTACAGTTTGGGCAGAAGAGGATCACTTTTGAGAGAACGAGAGGTAGCTCGATCTCCACGGTCCCGCCCTGCGGCATCTTCTGGCTGGGCTTGGTGGTTTTCTTAGCGATATTGATGCCCTCCACCACCAAGGTGCCCAAGCGGGGTTGCACTTTCAACACTTTACCCCTTTTACCTTTGTCGTCTCCGGAGATAATCACTACGAAATCCCCTTTACGAACATGAGGCTTGATCTCTACCTGATCTTTCCCTTTCATCTTATACCACCTCCGGCGCCAAAGAGATGATCTTCATGTAACCTCTGTCGCGAAGCTCGCGGCAAACCGGCCCGAAGATGCGCGTCCCTTTCGGGTTCCCGGTCTCATCAATGATCACGGCGGCGTTCTGGTCGAAGCGAACCAAGGAACCGTCCTTCCGGCGCGTTTCCTTGCGAGTGCGGACCACAACAGCATGCACGATCGACCCCTTTACCACCGAACCGCCCGGCGAGGCTTCCTTAACGGCCGCCACAATCACATCGCCGACACGCGCGTATTTTTGGTTTCCGGCGCCGAGGACGCGCACGCACATTATTTCCTTGGCTCCTGTGTTGTCAGCCACCCGTAAACGGGTGTAAGTGCCGATCATTTCGCTTCACCGCCTAGAGAAGAGGGCGACAACGTTATGGGGACAGATTTCAAATCTGTCCCCATAACGCCTGGGGACGGCGCATCCTTCTCGACTACCCTCAGCACCCGCCACCGTTTTGAGCGGGAAAGCGGGTGACAAGCAGCCAGGGAGACGGTGTCACCGACTTGGGCGATCTGATCTTCATCGTGCGCGTACAGCTTCGTGGTTCGCGTGATCACTTTGTGGTAGCGGGGGTGGCTAAAACGGTGCTCCACGGCCACAACGATGGTTTTATCCATTTTATTGGAGAGAACGATCCCCACAATCGTCTTACGGAACTCCCTGCCGGGGGCTGTCTTGTTGCCGGGGGCTATCTTGCTGCCGGGGGCTGTCTGCTTCATGCTTTTTCCTCTTTCTTGGGGGAGCCCTCCGGGCCCTTCTCTTTCAAGACGGTAAGAATGCGGGCGATATCGCGCCGCACCTCCCCGATACGCATAGGGTTGCGTAATTGGCCGGTCGAGAGCTGAAAACGCAAGTTGAAGATCTCGCTTTTCAAGTCGGTCAATTTGCGGCTCAGCTCCACCTCGGTGAGGTCACGCAACTTGAGCATTTTCATCTTTCACGTTTCCTTCTTCCATCTCGCGGGACACAAAACGCACCTTGATGGGGAGTTTATAGCCAACCTGCTTCATCACCGCCTGTGCCGTCTCTTTGGTGATGCCGGTGATCTCAAAGATGATTCTTCCCGGCCGCACTACAGCCACCCAGTACTCCGGAGTTCCCTTGCCTCCGCCCATGCGGGCTTCGGCAGGGTGCTTGGTGATGGATTTGTCCGGGAAGACGCGGATCCAAAGCTTACCGCCCTTCGAGATGGAACGGGTCAGGACAATACGAGCGGCCTCGATCTGCCGCGCGGTCAACCAAGCTGGCTCCAAGGCTTGCAGGCCGAAGTCGCCGAAGGCGATATAATTACCGCGGTAGGCCTTGCCACGGCGGTTGCCGGAGTGAGTCTTGCGGTATTTGACGCGCTTAGGCATCAACATCAGTCGTTTCGCTCCTCTCACGACGGCCATGACGGCGAGGCGGTTCCTTGACCACAGTTGTCACGCCGGGGATCACATCCCCTTTGTACACCCACACTTTGATGCCGATCCGCCCGAATTTGATGAGCGCTTCGGCCATGCCGAATTCGATGTTGGCGCGCAGGGTCGCCAAAGGGACGCGTCCTTCCCGGTACCACTCAGTACGAGCGATGTCCGCCCCGCCGAGACGTCCGTTGCACATGATCTTGATTCCCTTCGCTCCGGACTTCAGGGCGCGGGCGATGCACTGTTTCATGGCCCGTTTGTGAGATATCCTTTTTTCCAACTGTTGGGCGACGTTCTCAGCGACGATCTGGGCGTCAGCCTCTGGGTAGCGGATCTCCTCGATGTTGGTCAGGACTTGTTTGTGGGTAAACCCTTCCAGTTCTTTCTTGAGAGCATCGATCCCCGTACCGCCTTTGCCGATGACCATCCCCGGCTTGGCGGTGTGGATAGTGACGCGGATTTTATTGCCCATTCGCTCGATTTCGATCACCGAGATCCCTGCAGTGCCAACCCGCGCCTTAATTAGTTTACGAATCGCCAAGTCTTCCTTGATCTGGTTCGCGTAGGTTTTCTTGGTGGCGTACCAACGGCTGCGCCAGTCGAAGATCACGCCCAGCCGAAAACCGTAGGGGTGAACCTTTTGTCCCATGCCTATGCCTCTCTTTCCTTTACTACGACCGTCAGATGGCTGGATCGTTTCTTGATCCGGTCCGCTCGCCCGCGGGCGCGAGGTAAAAACCGCGGCAGCGAAGGGCCGGCATCAGCCCAGATACGATAAATGTACAGGGAATCTGCTTTCAGGTCGTAGTTATTCTCCGCATTGGCAATGGCCGACTTGACCAACTTGAGCAGGTAGCGCGCGCCTTTATTGGGCAGCAAAGTGAGGATGGCGACAGCCACCTCGACCGGTTCACCGCGCACCAAGTCGATCACCCGACGCACTTTCTGCGGCGAGATGCGGATATGCTTCACTTGGGCTCTAACTTCCATGGTTGCTCCTCACTTCAGGGCGGTGGAGCGCTCGGTCGGCTCGCTATGACCGTGGAAGGTGCGGGTTGGAGCGAATTCACCCAACTTGTGCCCCACCATCGGCTCGGTGACGTAGACCGGGATGTGTGCCTTACCGTTGTGCACGGCGATGGTGTGACCGATCATGCTGCGCATGACGGTGGAACGCCGCGACCAGGTTTTAATGATCCTCTTTTCCCCTTTCTGATTCAGCCCGTCCACCTTTTTCAGAAGGTGCTGATCGACAAAGGGGCCCTTTTTCGATGATCGTCCCATTATGTTATTTCCGCCTCTTCACAATATATTTATCAGAATACTTACGACCCCGGCGTGTTTTATAACCCAAGGTCGGCTGGCCCCACGGGGAGCGGGGCGAGGGCATCCCCACCGGGCTCTTCCCTTCGCCGCCGCCATGCGGGTGGTCGACGGGATTCTGCGCCACACCGCGAACAGTGGGCCGCCAACCGAGCAGACGCTTGCGCCCAGCCTTGCCGAGGGAGATGTTCTCGTGATCAACATTGGAAAGTTGGCCGATGGTAGCGCGACAATCCAGAGAGATCAGGCGGACTTCGCCGGAGGGGAGACGGATGTGAGCGTTCGGCTCTTCCTTCACCAGAAGCTGGGCTGAACTGCCCGCCGAGCGTACCAGGACGCCGCCTCGGCCTGCCTGGATCTCGATGTTATGGATCGATGTGCCGGGTGGTATGCTGCGTAGGGGCAAGCAATTGCCAGGCTTAACATCGATGTCCGCACCCGAGAAGACGGTATCGCCTTCCCTCAGCGTTACCGGCGCCAGAATGTAGCGTTTCTCGCCGTCCGCGTACTGAAGGAGCGCTAGCCGGGCCGAGCGGTTAGGGTCGTACTCGATGGCCTTCACCTTGGCGGGGACTCCGTCTTTATTCCGTTTAAAGTCAACCATTCGGTAAAGGCGCTTGGCGCCGCCACCACGGTGGCGAACAGTGATCTTTCCCTGGTTATTGCGGCCGGCCTCTTTCAACAACCGCCGGACCAGAGACTTCTCCGGCCGCTTACGGGTTAACCCGTCATTCCCCAGGGAAACCCGGAATCTCATTCCGGGCGATGTAGGTTTATATACTTTCAGGCTCATGACCGGCTCCTATAGATTCTCCAGGATATCGATGCGTTTCCCTGGCTGGAGTGTAACGATTGCCTTCTTGTGCTCCGGGGTTTGCCCAGGCATCATCCGGGTGCGCTTCGGCTTGGAACGCACCATCACTGTGTGGACTGCTTTTACTTTTACCTTGAACTGGTCCTCCACTGCTTTCTTGATCTCTTTCTTGTTAGAATCGATGGCCACCCAGAAGGCGTAACTCTTTTGCGTGTCAGTGTTCCCGCGCATGACCTTCTCAACCAGGAGTGGTTTGATCAGGATGTCTGTTGAGTGTTTCATGATCCCCACATCTCCTCCAATTTGTGTAAAGCGTCCGGAGTGAAGACGATGGTATCAGAGTTGAGTACGTCGAAGACATTGGTGTTGGAGAACAATATCGGTTTGACCTTGGGAAGGTTCCGGGAAGCCTTGATCAGTCCATCCTCCTCCGGGCTCACCACCAGCAATACTTTATCCTTCGGCGGCATGACAGCTCCCGGCGGCATGACAGCTCCCGGCGGTATGACAGCTCCCGGCGGTATGACAGCTCCCGGCGGTATGACAGCTCCCGGCAGGGCGTTCCTATTCAATTGCAAGTTCCGCAACACGGCTACCATGGCTTTGGTCTTGGGTTCCAACCCACCAATATCGGCCACCAGAAGGCAGCCTTCCGCCGCCCTTAGGCTAAGGGCTGAGAAGATCGCCCGTCGCCGTTCCTTCACTGACATAATAATGCGGTAGGCTCGCGGATGAGGACCGAAAATAACTCCACCCCCCGGCCACAGAGGAGAGCGTCGGGTTCCTTGCCGAGCATTGCCTGTACCTTTCTGCGGCCACGGCTTAGCGCCGCCGCCGGCCACAAACCCGCGCGTTTTGGTGGAGGCAGTGCCCAAGCGCTTGTGCGCCAACTGGCGCTTCAACGCCTTGGTCATCAGTTGCTTGTGAACCACCACCCCGAAGATGGTTTTCATCAGCTCCAGCGAACCCGTTTCCTCACCGTCCTTATTGTATAGAACAGCCTGGGGCGGCTTGACAGCCTGGGGCGGCACGACAGCCTGCGGCGGCATGTTACTGCTCTCCTCGCTCATTTGCTCTCGTCCTCGATGATCAGTAACCCACCGTTGGGCCCGGGGACGCTTCCCCTGACAATCAGAAGGTTCCTTTCGGCCTCGATGCGGATCACTTCTAGGCCGCGGATGCAGATCGTTTCCAAGCCCATGTGGCCCGGCATCCGCTTTCCCTTGAAAATCTTACCAGGCGTAGTGCGGCAACCGATCGAGCCGATGCGCCGATGGGACATATGGCCGTGAGAGGCAGGACCGCCAGCCATGCCGTGGCGCTTTATCACTCCTTGGAAGCCCTTTCCTTTGCTAACTCCGCGCACGCGGACCTTCTCACCACACTCGAACAACTCGACGGTCAGCTTGGCGCCGATCTGCGCGTCGGATTCTTTCCCTTTCAATCGGAACTCTCGCACGATCTTCAACGGCGCCGCTCCCGCCTTCTTGCAGAGGCCGGCCACCGGCTTGGCCAGTGAACGTTCTCGCGTCTCTTTGAAGCCGATCTTCAATGCTTCGTAACCGTCACGCGGAAGTGTCTTTCGGTCCAGCACATAGCATGGCCCAGCTTCGATCACTGTGACTGGAATCACCCGGTCCTTGGTGAAGAGAGTGGTCATGCCGATTTTCTTACCGATTAAGGATTTCATGCCCTTCTCCTGACTACAACTTGATCTCGATATCCACCCCGGCAGAGAGATCCAACTTCATCAGCGCATTGACCGTCTCGTTTGTGGGGTCGAGGATATCGACCAATCTCTTGTGCACGCGGATCTCGAACTGCTCTCGCGAGTTCTTATCCACATGCGGAGATCGGTTCACGCAATACATGGACTTAGCCGTGGGTAGCGGCACCGGGCCGGAAATGCGAGCTCCAGTGCGTTTGGCTGTCTCAACGATCTTGCTTGTGGCAGAATCGAGGATGGTGTTGTCGAACGCTTTCAGCTTGATGCGGATCTTTTGCGTCATTTCCCTCTACTCGATGATCTTGGTGACCACGCCGGCGCCGATCGTTCGGCCGCCTTCGCGGATGGCAAAGCGCTGGCTCTCTTCCATGGCCATGGGGTAGATCAGCTCCACCTCCATGTTGACGTTGTCGCCGGGCATGGCCATCTCA
>CAYXFH010000170.1:0-5076 GCA_964464245.1 uncultured bacterium | reverse complement strand
TTCAGGGCCATCTCCAGCAGTTCCTGCAGGGGAGGGCCGATTTCGGTCACTTGCACTTCATAGCCGGCATTGCGCAAGCTCTCTTTGGTGATGCTATGAATGTACCCAGTACAGAGGAAAACCACGGTTTGGGAAGGTGGGCAAGCCAGTTCCACGAGGATT
This sequence comes from uncultured bacterium, assembly GCA_964464245.1. Classification (GTDB taxonomy): domain Bacteria; phylum Caldisericota; class JANLFM01; order JANLFM01; family JANLFM01; genus JAPLHV01. Next base: position 4,914 of record CAYXFH010000170.1, on the reverse strand, counting down.
TCCATGGCCAGATCTCGGGCCACTTCCAAATAGTGACGCGTCTCGAAGTTCGGGGTTTGGAATTCGCTGGGGGGGATCTCGTTGTAGAGAAAACGGCCGCTGGCATGATCGTAAGCGCCGATCAGCACGCCCCCGACAGGGCAGCCGATGCCTGCATCGTCAATATCCACCCGGTAGCGCCGGCCCTCCGACCAATCCTTCCCAGAGACCAACCGCTCCAAAGTGACTTCGTCGGTAGTGACCACCTTGAAAAGGCCCTTGCCGTTCTTGTAGATGACAACGTTGAACTTGGGGGAAAGCGGATCCTTGCCGCGACCCTTGAAATACATCCAGGGATCAGTAGGTTCATCCACCTCCAACCAAGGAATCAGCGTCTCGATCAGACGCTGGGCCTCATCTTCATCTGGGATCAGCATTCAGTTTCCCCTCCAAGGGCAGGGTCAGCGTAAAGCAACTGCCAGCGCCCTCGTTGCTCTCCACGTGCAACCGTGCTCCAAGCGCATTGGCCAGTTCCTTGGCGATGGCCAGACCCAAACCGGCTCCGCCTGTTTCACGGGTGTGCGATTTGTCGGCGCGGTAGAAACGATCAAAAATAAAGGGCAAGTCCTCTCCCGCAATGCCTGGGCCGTCGTCCGTTACACTCAACTGAACTTCCCTCCCCATCTCCTTGGCAACCAGGCGCACCTCGCCCCCTGCCGGGGTATACTGCCAAGCATTCTCCAGGAGGATCCCCAACAACTCCCGCAAGCGGTCCGGGTCGCTCTGAAGCTCGAGCGGTGAAGCAGGGGGAGTCATAGTCAAACTGACGCCCTTCTCCTGATAATGGAGGGAAAAGAGGCGCTCGATGTCGTGAAGCTCTCCTTCCAAGTCAAAGGAGACTACCTCCATGGAGATCTGCCCGGTCTCCAGGCGAGACAACTCCAGCACTGAGCGGACGATCTTCTCCAAGCGCTGCGACTCACTGAGGATCAATTGCAGGGCTTCCTGGCGCTGTTCGGCGGGGACCACCTCGTCGAGCATGCCTTCGGCGTACCCCTGGATAGTGGCCAACGGGGTGCGCAGCTCATGGGAGATGTTGGCCATCAACTGCCGGCGCATGCTCTCGGTTCGTTCCAAGCTCTCGGCCATCTGGTTGAAGGTCCGGCCTAACTCACCCAGTTCGTCGCTGCCGGTTCCTGCGACGCGGGCTTTCAAATCTCCTCCAGAAAAGCGCAGGGCAGCCTTTCGAATGGTCAGGATGGGAGATGTGATGCTGCGCGAGAGGAAGTAGACGATACTCAAGGAAACCAGGAAGGCGGCCAAAGCCCCCCAGAGCAAGGAGCTGGTTAGAGGGAAGGATGGCCGGTTAGGCCGGTTAGGGGGGGGCGACTCTTGAATGATCTGCACAGTCCCCGCCAGTTGGCCATCAGTTGCATAGATGGGAGTCGTCACAGCAGCCACCCACGCTCCATCCAACTGCACTTGGCCGTAAACGGTTTTTCCCCCTAAAGCCGCATCGATCTGACTCTCCACCGGGCCGAGACCTTCAGGGTTTCGGGACTGCACCTGGACCTCCCCATTTTGGTCGGTAAGGAAGACCTTTGCTTTGTAAAGGTCAGAGATCTGCTCCAGGACTTGGCGCAGTTCGGCGAATGTGCGCGCTTGGGCAAAGTACCGAGCGATCACCGCGGCGGCCTCCGGTCCTTGGTTAGAGAGGGAGAAATCCTCTACAAAATCAGCCCAGCGCGGTTCGATCACCACTCGCTGCACCACCAGGGTGATGGTTACAGTCAAGAGGATGACCAAGCCCACGCTGAGCCCCAGCTTCCAGCGAATGCTGGAGATCCTAGGCATCTGCTTGGAATTTGTAGCCGACGTCTCGCACCGTGCGGATCAGCCAGGTTATGCCGCTATCGGCCTGCACTTTCTTGCGCAGATTGCCGATGTGTACGTCCACAACGCGAGGATCGCCGACGTAATTCTCACCCCAAACCAACCCCAACAGTTGGTCCCGGCTGAAAACACGGCCTGGGCTGCGAGCCAGGCATGCCAGCAAATCGAACTCCAGGGCGGTCAAGTTAACGGGTTTCTCTCCGACGAAGACTTCGCGCCGAGCCACGCTCATACGCAAGGGCCCGACCTCGATCTCCTCCTCCGGTGTCGCCGACCAAAGCCGGCTGCGTCGAAGGAGCGCCTTCACCCGAGCCATCAACTCGCGAGGCGAGAAGGGCTTGGTCAAGTAATCATCCGCTCCTAAACTCAATCCGATTACCTTGTCTACCTCCTCGTCCTTGGCGGTGACCATAATCAACGGAACTTGCGAGCTTTGGCGCAGACGGCGGCAAACTTCCAGGCCATCGACCCGGGGCAGCATCAGATCCAGCACGACCAGATCCGGCTTAACCTGAGCGAAGAGACTAAGCGCCATCTCCCCATCCGTGGCAGTATAGGTTTCATACCCCTCCTTCTGCAGGTAGAGGCGGAGAAGCTCGAGAATTTTCCGCTCGTCCTCAACGACGAGCACCTTTATCTTTTCCATCAGGTGTGATTATAAACCGGTTGCATCAAGGGATGATGAAGGGGTCATGAAGGGAAGATGTGGGAAAGGAGAGCGGACTTGGATCTCCTCTGCTTCCACCACGTGAAAACTGCCCAGGCGCTTATTTCCGCTTCTCAACCAGCGGAAGCACAAGGGAACAGCGAAGCCAGGGCGAAGGATGCCGTCTTCCACGGCCGATCGGGCATGGACGTCATTCGTCAAAGCAGGGTTGGCGACCATCGTCAAGGTCAGCGGGCGGTGGGGAAAGAGGAAGGAATGGATCGGCAACTCCGCTCCTTGAAGTGCGACGCGGAGCGCCTCCTCCTCTCTCTCGCCCAGTGGCGGCAAGATGTTGACCACAGCGTTGTTCTCCGAGAGGGGGCCGAGGATTTTCACGTTGGCCAATCGACACAAGATGCGTCGCTCGGCAAGGAAGGATAGCAGCATTTCATTGGCCTGGGCCACGGCGCGTCCATGAAAATCCGGCGTCACCAAGGGCTTTAGCAGGTGCTTGGCTTTGCAGCCCTCGCGTCGGTCGCTCTCCCCCACTGATTTTACCTGCAATCCAGCTTCTTCGGCCAAGAGACGAATGTCAGATTTTTCCAGCGCGAAGAGTGGGGCCAAGATGCCATTTATCAGAGGTTCCCCGCGTTGCCCCCAGGAATCAGATCGATTGGCGCCTGTCAGGATCAGAGCTTCTGGAAAGTGCCTGCGCAATCGCCCCAGCTTAGCCTGACGAGTGCAACGGTTACAGGCCGGACCCCTTTTCAATACTGCCTCCAACTCCCCCTGCGCAGGGATTATGCGCGGCTCCAACCCAATCCCGCGGGAAAAAGACAGGACCCTCTCACGCACAGAGGCATAAGCATAAACGCCCCAATCGAGGTGAGCCGCCAGCACGCAACCGCATCCTTTGGCTCGTAACGCCAGCCACAGCACCAGTGAACTATCCACTCCCCCACTGAATGCAACAACCCACTTTTGCCCCCTGATGGCGGAAAGCTGGTCGATCAGCGTACGGGCGGAGGTCAGGCCGGCTTGCTCTCTCCGATTCTGCGGCGGGCAAATACTTTCGCCACCATCTCCCCCAGTTGCTTCAAGGAGAAGGGCTTGGCCAGGTAGTCCGGCGTAGCATGGACAGCCGCGTATATTTGGTCCGCGTAGGAGTCCTTGACAGTGATCATGATCGTAGGGATGGCCAGTAATTGCGGGTCGCGGCGCAGCTCATCAAGAAAAGCATAACCATCCATCTCGGGCATCACATAGTCCAACAGGATCATGTCAGGTGGCTCCATACGGGCCATCTCCAGGCCTTCTTTGCCGTTGTAGGCAGCAGAAGTCTGGTAACCTAAGCCACCCAGAAAATCGGCGAGCAACTTGACGATATCCGGCTCGTCATCAACGATCAGAATCATCTCTTTTAGTACTTTTGCTTCCATTGTGTTTCCTCCCTTCCTATCATTGTCATTCCTGGCCACAGTGTAGCACAAAGTCCCGGCGCAATTAGTTGTCAAGCCCCTTGCCGCGCGACTTTTTTTCAATCATGGCGCTTCCACACCAATTGCATCGAACGAAAAATCTTGGTCGTCCAAATTTCATTATGGAAATCCCGAACAATGTGGCTCCCCGTCTAAGCTGCGGCCAACCTGAGCGAGAAGATCGCTCCGCAACGAGATCGCCTGGCAGCCCCTTGAAATCGTTGAAGTGAATGCGCTAACCAGTGGAGGCTCACCTGTTTCTCAAAGAGGGAGGATATCCACCGATGGCTTGGGGATTGCAACTCGGTGGATGGGATTCTTGTCGGAAGGCATACCAAAGTCCGGCAGCGACCTGTGTGCCGCAATCTGCTTCCTCCGCCAGGTAGAGGGCGATCCGCGTCCTTTCAACCGTCACCACCTGGATCTCCTCCTCCAGCTCCAATTCCTGCTGGGGGTTCCAATTTATTGGATCCATCTCATCGACCTCGGCATCCAACACATAGAGATCTTCATTCATGATCCCCGAGTTCAGCTTCAAGGGAATGCTGGTGGCTACAACGCGACCGATGTAGCCTGTCTCCTCTTTCAATTCAGCCATGGCGGCGTCCTCCAGTGAACCTCTCTCCCAGATGCCCGCTGGGAAGCCAAGAATCCAGCGCTCAACAGACGGCCGATATTGCTTTATCAGGACGACTCGGTCAGAGGGCGCCAGGCGCGCGATCACCACTAGCACCGTTCGGCTCACTCGCCGCTCTACCGACTCCCACCGAATCTCGTTTCCATCTTCTGTTTGGAAACGCGCCTCTTTGAGCGTAAGCCAATGACCCTGATAGAGGATCCGTTCGTCGATCTTGCGCATCTAAAGCTTATACCCAAAGCGACGCAGCAGGGCTTGGCGATCTTGGATCTCCCCCTCGC
>CAYXFH010000169.1:0-27011 GCA_964464245.1 uncultured bacterium | reverse complement strand
GCCGGTAGAGCATCAGCTTCCCAAGCTGAGGGTCGCGGGTTCGATCCCCGTTTCCCGCTCCAAAGAGGCGACATAGCCAAGTGGCAAGGCAAGGGTCTGCAAAACCCTCATCCCCGGTTCGAATCCGGGTGTCGCCTCCATTTTTTCCCTCCATTTTGATGCCGGGGTGGCGGAACTGGCAGACGCAGCGGACTTAAAATCCGCTTCCCGCAAGGGAGTACCGGTTCGATTCCGGTCCCCGGCACTTGAAGCATCTTAACGAGAAGGCCTTGCTTGCTGGGTTTCCTAATCCCGTTTACCAGCTCGTCCTCCAACATCTACCTGCAGCGCTGGCAAGAAAAAGGCGTCTCCGTGATGGAGACGCCCGTGTGAGCTGTACAACAAGCCGATTAGAACGAGTTGACGGCATCCTTGAGGTTTTTGTGTATCTCCAAGAACATGTCGAAGCCGGTGATCTTCAACCCTTCCATTACCGTCTTGGACGGGCTCAACAGTTTGAAGTGGGCAGATTTGTAGGTGCCGTCGCGGAGCCCTTTGCTAAGCTCTTCCTCTTTCTCGTCGCCCTTGTAAGACTTGAAGATGATGTTCAAGGCTCGCAACCCCGAGCTGCTGATGTAGGGCACTTCCTTCAAGTCGAGTAGCAAGTTCAGTGTGCCGGCGGCCTTCAGCGCCTCAGCCTCGGCGATCAGTTTCTCATAAGATTCCACGTCGAGGTTACCGGTCAAGCGGAGGACGGTAACGAGTACTTTGCCTTGTTCTTGTGTCGCTTTGATGTCCAAATTTCCCTCCTCATTCATTATTCTGCCATTGTAGCAAGGTTTTGATGATTTGTGCGCGGTCAGGCACATTTTCGAGAAGTTGTCTGGCTCCTGGCCTACCTAAGTTAAAAAAAGTCGCACTGTGGTAGGAAAGGGTAGGGGAGTGCGGTGTACCGTGAGATAATAAGGAATACCGAGAAGGAGGTGTGTGTGTGTTCAAGAAAATCCTGGTGCCGGTGGATGGCTCAGAGGAGTCCAAGAAGGGATTACTTATCGCCCGCAGCCTCGCCGATAGTTGTCAAGCGGCAGAGGTCACCCTGCTCTACGTGTTGGCTCCGGTTGCCCTGATGGCGGCCACCACTCCGGGTGACGAGCGTTATCTATCCGCGATCCCGGAAATCCTGGTTTTCCGGCAAAAGGAAGGGCAGGAAGTCCTGGAGACCGCAGAAGGGGTGTTTGCCGGGTCCCCCGCCACCATCGACACGATCATGGAGGAGGGACACGCCGCTGGGGTGATCCTGGAGACCGCCAAAAAAGGGGGTTACGATCTGATCGTGTTGGGTTCACGCGGACTTTCCCGGGTATTAGGCTTTCTGCTGGGATCGGTTTCGGACGCTGTCGTACACCACGCCCATTGCCCGGTCCTGATTGCTCGCTGAGGATGAAGGCCATTCATCCTGGCTCCCTTGTTTATAGGAGCGGATTTCCGTATGATACCCGAGTTATGATCGTCAACATCTCTGAGATCCACAAAGTCCTAGGCGGGATGCTGGAGGTTCCCGTCTACCTAAGTCCCCAATCTATCGAGGGTCTGGAGTTGGAGGAACCTGTGCGTGGCTGGGTCCGCGTGGAAAATCTAGGACCGCGCTTCCATCTCACCGGCGAACTACACACCCGCGCTCGCATGGACTGTTCGCGCTGTCTGGGAAGCTTCGTCTTGCCGTTGTCGGCGGAACTAGATGAATACTATGCAGCCGGGAACGATGAGTTTGCGTATAACTCTACCGGGGAACTGGAGGATCTCAATACTTTCGCATTCTTCGGCGATGAGATCGACCTAAACCAGACAATCCGTGAAACCTTGCATCTGGCCGTCCCTTGGACTCCTCTTTGCCAGGAGGGTTGCCAGGGGATCTGTCTCCAATGCGGCGCCAACCGCAACGAGAGAAAGTGCGCCTGCTCGCAAGAGCAGGATTAACCTGCAGGAAGGAGGAACACCATGGGAGTTCCCAAGAAAAAAACAACTTCGACTAAGATCCGTCAGCGCCAGCATGCCACCAGCAAGATCGAGGCGCCGGCGATGGTGCAGTGTGCGCACTGCCACAAATTGACCCAGCCTCACCATGTCTGCCCCAGTTGCGGTTATTACAAAGACCGTCACGAGGTTGAAGTCGTCGTCAAGGAACACAAGAAAAAGATGCGGGGCCGCTAGCAGTGGCGATCCGCATCGCCCTGGATGCGGTCGGTGGAGACAATGCCCCTCGAGAGGTTCTCCTGGGAGCGCAAGAAGTCATCCGGGAAGGTCTCGTCGAGGTGATTCTGGTCGGCTCGCCAAGGGTGGTCCAACCGCACATCGACGAATTGGCTCTCCCCCCTGAACACTGCCGGCTGCACCCAGCGGAGGAGGTAGTGGGAATGGACGAGACCGCAAGTTTTTCTTTGCGCAAACGCGACTCCTCTATTCAGGAGGGCCTGCGACTGGTAGTAGAAGGACAGGCAGACGCCTTCCTCTCAGCGGGCAATACCGGCGCCGTAATGGCGGCTGCATTGCTTGCTTTCGGCCGATTGGAGGGTGTCAAGCGCCCGCCCCTGGCCGCTATCCTACCGGGACGTGAAGGTCCGGTTTTCCTCGTAGATGCTGGAGCCAACGTGGATTGTTCCAGCGAGCAACTGTTGCAGTTCGCCCTCTTGGCCGAGCGATTTGTTTCCTTGGATCGGGGTATCGAGCATCCTCGAGTCGCCCTCCTCTCCAACGGGGAGGAAGGGCACAAGGGTAACGATGTTGTCAAGAGAGCGCACGAGATGCTCGCAACAAGCGGACTCCGGTTCGTCGGCAATATCGAGGGGAAAGATATCCTGCAAAATATGGCCGATGTTGTCGTCGCCGATGGATTTCTCGGCAATGTCGCCCTCAAAGCGATGGAGGGCACTGTCGAGGTGATCTTCCAATTGCTGGACAAAGAGATCGGCGCCTCGATACGGTACAAAACGGGAGCCCTCTTGCTGCGACCGGTTATTTCCGCCATCAAAGAACGGATGGATTATAGTAAGATCGGCGCGGCTCCATTGCTGGGCCTCAACGGGTTGGCCTTTATCAGTCATGGACGTTCGAGGGCGCCAGCCTTCGCCAACGGGATACGTCTGGCGGCCAGAGCAGTAGAACACGACATTGTTCGGGCGATGCGCGCGTCGCTTGCACAATACGGAGAACAAAGGAGCGGAACTTAAATGAACACGGAAGAGATCTTCCAGCGGGTCCAAGAGACGATCGTCGATCAGTTGGCAGTGGAACCGGAGGAAGTGACCCTGTCGGCTTCCTTCTTCGACGATCTGAGCGCTGACCCTGAATACATGCTGGAATTCGCTGAAGCGGTGGAGGACGTCTTTGGCATTCGCATCCCTGACGAGGAACTGGAAAATCTGGAGACTGTTGGAGACGCAGTGAGGGCTATTCAAGATCGCCTGGAAGAGTAGCGCACATCCGCTTTTCAAGATTCGCAACAAGAAGCTGCTTCAAGAGGCGCTGACCCATTCCTCTTACCTCAATGAGGATCCGAGCAGTACGTGCTGGGAGCGGCTGGAATTCCTCGGGGATGCCGTCTTGGAGCTGGCCATCTCCGAGGCTCTCTTCGCTCTCTACCCGGAAAGCCAAGAGGGTTACCTCACCCAGCGTCGTGCGGCCATGGTCAACCAGACCTCTTTGGCTGCCAAAGCACGTGAGATCGAGATCGGGCTGATGATCTATATGGGCAAAGGGGAGGACAAAAACGGGGGACGGAATAAAGATTCCATCCTTGCCGATGCGCTTGAAGCTCTTATCGGCGCTTACTTTCTAGATCGCGGTTACCTCAAGAGCAAAGGAATGATCTTGAAACTTTTCAAGGGTGAAATGGAGAGCATGCATGCTCCGCCCCTCGATTTTAAGAGCTTGCTGCAGGAGTATGCCCAGCGGAACACCGACCAAATTCCCACCTATAAGGTGGCCGAAGAGAAAGGGACTGCCCACGCCCGGATTTTCATGGTGCGGGTTAGCTTGGCCGGTTTCCAGACAGCCAAAGGCGCCGGAACCTCAAAGAAAGTAGCCGAACAGAACGCGGCTCACGTCTTCTTGGAGAAGAACAAGCTTCTCTCCGACGAGATGCAGCGGAAGTGAGCTGGTTCAGTAAGGTCAAGGAGAGTCTGGGCGCTCTTTTCCAGCGCAAGGGTGGACTGCGCGAGGAGGACTGGGAAACTCTCCAGGTGTTGTTACTGGAAGGCGACCTGGGTCCGGTCCTGACAGAGGAGGTTCTGGCAGGGCTGCGCAAAGCCCTGCCCAAGAGCGCCACACTGGAGGAAACGATGGCGGAGCTGCGTGCCACCCTACGAGCGGTGATCCCCCCCTCCATACCGCTTCAGGTATCGGTTCAGCCTCCTTCCGTTTTTCTCTTCACCGGTGTTAACGGTTCGGGTAAAACCACCAGTATCGCCAAGCTGGCTGCCGATTTGAAGGGGAAAGGCTTGCGCAGCCTACTGGTAGGCGGGGACACTTTCCGCGCCGCGGCCGGAGAGCAACTCAATATCTGGGCCCAACGGCTGGGGTTGCCTTTCATCGGCCACGAGATGGGCGGGGATCCTTCGGCGGTGGTCTTCGATGCCATGGAGATGGCCGCGAGTAAAGGTTTCGATGCCGTCTTGGTGGACACGGCCGGGCGCCAACAGACTAAGCACAATTTGATGGAAGAACTAAAGAAAATACGTCGCACGGTAACGCGCAAGAAAGCCGATGCCCCCGACGAGGTTTTCCTTACCCTGGACGCCAACTCCGGCCTCAATGCCCTCTCCCAAGCAGAGTCCTTTCATCGGGTGATGGGCCTGACCGGCCTGATCTTGACCAAGTTCGACTCGCCGGCCCGCGCCGGCTTTCTCTTTCCCATCCTGCAACAGTTAGCCATCCCGATAAAATACGTGGGAACTGGGGAGAAAGTGGGAGATTGGCATACTTTTGACCCGGAGGGCTTCCTCGATAAGTTTCTGGCTTGACCACCGCTTTCTCTGGGCAGGCTCCTCCGCGAAGTCAGGCCCCGAATGGCCAACTGCATAGCCCCCGGCAGGGTGTCCCTATTTGACAGGATCACCCCGTTAAGTAAAAATACTTGGCAATGTTGGAAGAACGGATTCATCTAGGACGCCTTTTCCGTCAGTACGCCCCTCTCTTGACCGATCGACAGTATTGCGTGTTGGGGCGCTACTTGGAGGGAGATCTCTCCTTGGCTGAGATCGGGGAGAGCCTCTCGATCAGCCGCCAAGGAGCGTACGACTTGGTGAAACGCGCTTCTCGCACATTGGAGCGCTGGGAGGAGCGGCTGAGCTTCTGCCGGCGTTTGGAAGAGGTAGGCCGGCGCCTCAGTCCTGTCCTGGCCAACCCGCTGCTCTTGCTCTCCGCCGAAGACCGCACGTTCGTAGAGGAGTTCCTTGATGTTTGAAAATCTCACCAATAAGTTCCAGGACATCTTTCGCAAGTTGACCGGGAAGGGCAAGCTGAGCGAGGCCGACGTCGACCAAGCGCTAAAAGAGGTGCGCATGGCCCTCCTCTCTGCGGATGTACACATCAGCGTCGTGAAAGCTTTCTCCGAACGGGTACGGGCCAAAGCTGTCTCCCAAGAGATCCTGGCCAGCCTAACCCCCGGACAGCAGGTGATCAAAGTTGTGCGCGACGAGATGGCTGAGATGCTGGGTCTCGATCAACCTGCCTTCAATCTGGCCATGCCGACGGCCTGGATGATGGTCGGCCTCCAAGGATCGGGGAAGACCACTACCTGCGCCAAATTGGCCCATCTCTATAAGAAACGCGGCAAACATGTTCTCTTGGTGGGACTGGACCTCAAGCGCCCAGCAGCCATGGACCAGCTCCGCATTCTGGCCGAGCAAGAGCGCATAGCTTGTTTCGCGCAACCCGGGAACAGCATCCAAGAAATCCTCAAGCAAGCGCAAAGTCTCTTTTTTTCCAAGCAGTACGACTTAGCTATCCTGGATACGGCCGGTCGCTTGCACATCGATGATGAACTAATGGGCGAGCTGGTAGAAGTGAAGAAGGTCTTCCAGCCCAAGGAGACCACTCTCGTATTAGACTCCACCACCGGCCATGTCGCAGTGGGAGTAGCCCAAGAGTTCCAGCGCTGGGTGGACTACAACTCGGTGATCCTCTCCAAGATGGACGGCGACGCCCGTGGTGGCGCCGCCCTTTCCTGTAAGTATGTCACCGGCAGACCGATCCGTTTCATCGGGGTGGGGGAGAAGATCGAAGACCTGGAACCCTTCTACCCGGACCGCATGGCGCAGCGAATCCTAGGCATGGGAGATGTGATGACCCTGATCGACCGGTCGCTTAAAGCTTTTTCGGTAGGGGAGCAGGAAAAGCTAGAGAAACGGCTGCTGAAGGAAAAGTTAAACCTCAGCGACTTTCTGGAACAGATGCAAGGGTTGGGGCGGATGGGAAGCCTGGATGGCCTTCTCCCCTCGATGCCTGGGATGCCCTCTCTGGCAGGCGCCCGACTGGATGCCAAACAGTTGAAGCGCTGGGAGGCGATCATCCTCAGCATGACCTCCGAGGAGCGCGTTTACCCGGAGATCATCAACTCCAGCAGAAAGAAGCGTATCGCCAAGGGTTCCGGCGCCACCGTGCAAGACGTCAATATCCTGCTCAAACGTTTTGATCAATTCAAGATGATGACCAAGCAAGTGAAGCGGGGGGTGTTCCCCCGTTTCGGAAAATTCTAACTTTGGAGGAACGAACGAACCGATGTCTGTAAAGATCCGTCTGACCCGCTTCGGAGCGCCACGTAAGCCCACCTACCGTCTGGTGATCGCAGATTCCCGCATTGCCCGCGACGGGAATTATCTGGAAGCGGTAGGGTCGTATGACCCGCGCACCAATCCCGCCACCATCAAGATCAACGCGGATCGGGCCCTCTACTGGCTATCCGAGGGAGTGCAGCCCACCGAAACCGCCCGCGATCTATTGGCCAGCCAAGGGATTTGGCAGCGCCATTTGGCCGCCAAGAAGGAAAAGAAGGAGAAAAAGGCTTGAAGGAACTGGTCGAGTACATCGTCAAGAATCTGGTCGATCACCCTGAACAAGTTGAGATCGTGGAAGCCAAGGATGAGCAGGGCAACCTCGTCTTGCAGATCCTGGCAGCCCGAGAGGACGTGGGGAAGGTGATCGGTAAGAATGGCAGGGTGATTAAAGCAATCCGCACGTTGGTGAAGAACCAAGCGGGGCGGGACAACATACTAGCCAATGTGACCATCGAGTAGAAGGAGTTAAACATGATTCTGAAACAAAATGTGGCGGTAAAGGTCATCGTCACCGAGGATTTCCGTACCGACCTCCTGGCCAAATTGCGGGGCGCCACCAAAGAAGTGGAGCTGGGAATCAACCAACTGGAACAGCAAGGGCAGCGGTACTTGCTTGGCCTGGACCGTCAGAACATCCAACAAATGCTGGCCGTCCGCCAGGAGATCGAGGAAGAGAAGAAGAAGCAAGAGCTTCTGAAGAGCCAGTTTGCCGAGAAGATCAAGGAAGTGGATGGCCTCTCTTTGGGCCAGGAGTATCCGCAAGGGGCGCTGGAAGGTTTCGTGGAAATCAACCTGGGAGACGACTTGGGAAGGAAACTGGCTGGGCAGGAGGTTGTCATCAAGGATGGTATTGTCATCGAGATTCGCTCTTGAGCGGATCCTGGTCGGTGAAGTGTTGCGATCCCACGGGGTGGCCGGTTGGTTGGTGGTTAAGCCGATTGGAACTGACCCGGAACGCTTCCCGGCTCTCGAGTCGGTTTTTCTCGGCGAAATCCTCTATCCAGTAGATAAAGTTCGGGTGGTGGGGCGCGCTGTCCTTCTCAAGCTAGTCGGGGTGGAAGATGCCAACCAGGCCGCCGAACTACGCGGAAAACATATCTTCATCCCTTTTGTGCAACGTGTATCCTTGCCAGAAGGGCAATACTTCATCGACGACCTGATCGGTTTCGCTGTCGTCACAGCGGAAGGACTAGCTATTGGCCGGCTGGCCGAAGTTTGGAGCATGCCGGCCAATGATGTCCTCGTCGTGCGCACACCGGAGGAAGGTCAAGTCCTGATCCCTGCCTTGAAAAGCGCTGTGCGGGCCATCGAAAGGGAAGATCGCCAAATCGTGGTGGAGGCCTGGAGCTTGGCTCAGTGAGATTCGACCTGCTCACCGTCTTTCCGGAGATCATCTCCTCTTTGACTCGTTACTCCATCCTGGAACGGGCGGTGGGAGAAGGGCTACTGCAGATTGTGGCGCATAACTTGCGAGACTTCACCCAAGACCGCCACCGCTCCACCGACGATTATCCCTTCGGTGGCGGACCGGGGATGGTGATGCTGGCAGCCCCCATTCTGCGGGTTTGGGAAGACCTCACGACTGAGCTGGGTTATCCCCCCTACACGGTTCTATTGGGACCTGGCGGAGAGCGTTTCGACCAATCCCAGGCGCTGTCGCTGGCTGCTCGAGAGGAGATTTGCCTGGTCTGCGGACATTACGAGGGGGTGGATGACCGTGTGCGCGCACTGGCCGATCTGGAGCTGTCGGTGGGCGACTTCGTGACGTTGGGTGGAGAGCTGCCGGCGATGCTGGTAGTCGACGCCACCAGCCGTTTGCTGCCAGGCGTGCTAGGGAACACCGCCTCGCTAGAGAGCGAATCCTTCAGCGCTGGCTTGCTGGAATACGCTCAGTTCACCAGACCGGCTACACTCTCCGTGCCGGAAGTGTACCTTTCCGGCCACCATGCTCGCATCAATCAATGGCGCCGGAAAGACTCGCTGCTGCGAACCCTCCTCTTCCGTCCTGACCTCCTCTGCGGTAGCGCTCTGGGCCAAGAGGAAAGAAAGTTGCTGTGCGTTTTGCGCGCAGAGATCGACGCTCTTCTGGGAGGGTCCGGTGGCTGAGTTGGCTATCGCCCTTCTGCATTGGCCGATTCGCAGCCGGTCCGGCCAAGTGATGTGCACCAACCTGACCAATTTTGACCTGCACGATCTGGCGCGGCTGGCACGCACCTACCGCCTTCCTCGTTTCTACTTGGTGCATCCCTACCAGAGCCAGCGCCTCGTTGCCCATCGTATCCTGGCTTACTGGCGCGATGGTAAAGGAGGGGAGATGAACCCGGACCGACGTGAGGCGATGGGCGTGGTCCGGGTAGTGAGCAACCTGACGGAAGCGGCAGTGGACCTAAAGGGTTGCTGTGGTCTCCTCCCCTGGACCGTCTACACCGACGCTCGCTCTGATTGGCGCAACCTCTCCTACCCAGCGCTGCGGCGCAAGCTGCGGAGGCGCAGCGCCCCCTGCCTGTTGGCTTTTGGCACAGGCTGGGGCATCGAGCCCACAGAGATGACCAGTTGCGATTATTTTCTAGAGCCCATCGCCGCCACTTCCGATTACAATCATCTTTCGGTGCGCAGCGCAGCAAGCATCATCGTTGACCGCATTTTCCGCTCGCACTGAAACCTGCTTTGCTGGCTTACGCTAGAAAAGGCTTAAAGTAAGGGGGTCGACGGCTTGAAGGGCGCATGGAAACTTGGTAGCATAAACCGCTTAGAAGATCGTTAGGACTTGAAAGGAGTACAACGAAATGGATCTGGCCCGATTGGGTGGAGATAAACGGGAGGACCTCCCTGAGTTTAATATTGGCGATACCCTGAAGGTATACGTGCGAATCGTGGAGGGTAGCAAGGAGCGTGTTCAGGCTTTCGAAGGCGCTGTCATCGCCCGCAAGGGGCACAGCAATCTAGAGACCTTCACTGTGCGCAAGATTTCCTTTGGGATCGGAGTGGAGAAGGTCTTCTTCCTGAACTCTCCGGCTGTGGCAAAAATCGAGATTACACGGCGCGGCCGCGCGGCGCGCGCCAAGCTCTACTACTTGCGACAGAAGATCGGAAAAGAGAGAAAGATCAGTGCAGCCCGAAAACAGCCCTCTGGGCAGTAAGCCCGAGGAGCTGGCGGTCGGCATTCCGGCTCGTGAAGCCCCCACTAAATCCGATAGCGACAATTCCGTAGGGGCGCCCGAGTGCAGGGCGCCTATGCCGATCGGGGAAGAAACCCCCCAAGCCGAACCTGTCGAGATGACCGACGGGCTTGTTGATTCTGTCGACGCTGCCCCCATTCAAACCGGTGCGGCGCCAAAGAAGAAGCGTTCGGTGATCTGGGAATGGGTGGAGACGATCGTCATCGCCCTCATCTTGGCGCTCATTCTGCGCACTTTCGTCGTGCAGCCCTATGAGGTCCACCTCAGCTCGATGGTCCCCACTTTGATGGAAGGGGACTTCATCCTCGTCAGCAAGCTCGCGTACAAGCTGGGTACCGCGCAACGGGGGGATGTGGTGGTTTTCATCCCGCCCAACGGATCCGATCGGGATTATGTCAAGCGCGTGATCGGGCTGCCCGGGGAGACCATCGATATCCAGGATGGGCAGGTGAAGATCAATGGCACGCCTTTGGTCGAGCCGTACGCTAAAGGTCAGACCACGGGGGGTCGCTACAATCACCTGGAGATTCCCCAAGGAACGGTCTTCTGCATGGGAGACAATCGCTTGAACAGCTCCGACTCGCGCAATTTTGGGCCCGTCTCGATCAGCGCCATGGAAGGTAAGACCATCTTACTCTTCTGGCCATTTCTCCATTTCAAGTGGACCCTCTAGGGGAATCCCAACTCTGGCTTTTCGATCATCCCTACGTTTTACGCTACAGCGCTGTTTGCGGCGTTGATGAGGCAGGCCGAGGGCCGATGGCAGGGCCGTTGGTAGCCGCTGCAGTCCTCTTCGATCGGATTCACCCTGCCTTGGGAGTGAACGACTCCAAGCAAGTGTCTGCGCGCCGCCGGGAAATCCTCTACCAGGAAGTGATCGGCTCTGCCTTGGCCTGGGGGGTAGGCGTAGTGGAAACAGCCGAGATGGCTTCCTGTTCGATGCACCAGGCCACCTTCGTAGCAATGCGTCGAGCTGTATGCGCCATGGGTCGAAACCCGCCGATCCTGCTGGTGGACGGGAAGTGGGTCATCCCAGGACGGTTCCCCTTCCCGCAGGAAGCGATCATCCGCGGCGATGCCAAGAGCGCTTCCATTGCGGCTGCTTCCATCTTGGCCAAGGTCACCCGCGACCGTCGTATGATAGAGCTGGATCGTATCTACCCAGGTTACGGCCTTGCTCGCCACAAGGGCTATTGCACTCCCGAACACCAGCGAGCCCTTTCCCGTCTCGGCCCTACCCCAGAACATCGAACACGCTTCGCCCCTGTTCGCGCCTACCATGAGCAGCTCTTCCTTCTCGAGGCTCAGCGGCGCACCCGGTGAGGAAGCGGCCCTCCGCTTTCTCCTGCGCAAAGGATACCGCCTGGTAGAGCGGAATGTCCGCTCACGCTGGGGAGAGATCGATCTCGTCTGCCGGAGTGGAGCGACCTTGGTCTTCGTAGAAGTGAAATCGCGCCGCTCCCTCTCGGCCGGGCACCCCTTGGAGGCGCTCACCCCGGCCAAGCAGGCGCGCCTGCGCCGAGCTGCTTTCCTGTACATGATGCGGAGCGAGCATCCCAAGGCTTCCTATCGGATTGACCTGGTCGCCATCATCTTGGACCAGGAGGGGCGAGTTAAAGAGATCACTCACTTGGAAAACGCGGTGGAGGACGAATAATGCCCGGGAAAGTGACCAGCTATGTGCTGGACGGACTCTCTGCCATCCCTGCCGAGGTGGAGGTAGATGCCAGTTCCGGCCTCCCCAGCTTCACCATCGTCGGCCTTCCCGATGCCGCCGTGCAGGAGTCGCGCCAGCGTGTGCGCGCCGCGGTTCACAACAGCGGATATGACTTTCCCCTCTGCCGGATCACGGTCAACCTAGCCCCCGCCGACTTGCGCAAGGAAGGCCCTCTCTTTGACCTTCCCATCGCTCTCTCCCTTCTCTTGGCCACAGGTCAGATTGACTCCCTGTGCCAAGACGATCTGGTGGTCCTGGGAGAGCTTTCTCTTTCCGGCGAAGTGAAGACAGTGCGGGGTATCTTGCCAATCGTTCGACGGGCCCGAGGCGCCGGCTACCAGCGATTCTTGCTCCCCGCCGAGGGGGCGATGGAGGCGGCTTTGGTGCCAGGGACCTCCGTCTTCCCAGTCTCTACCTTAAGACAGGCAGTGGATTTCCTTCGGGGCGATTTGGTCATCCCACCCCTGGAGGCCCCGGATTGGACCGCCTATGGCCAAGAACCGGTTCAAGTCATCGACTTCGCCGAGATCCGCGGCCAGGAGACGGCCAAGCGTGCCTTGGAAGTGGCTGTGGCCGGCAATCATCATCTCATCATGGTAGGCAGTCCCGGCGCCGGAAAGACCATGCTGGCCCGTCGGGTGGTGACGGTGATGCCGCCGATGACTTTCGAGGAAGCCATGGAGGTCTCCGAGGTGTACTCCATCTGCGGGTTGCTCTCCAAGGAGAAAGCGCTTCTCACCAACCGCCCCTTCCGCGCCCCACACCACACCACTTCCTATGCCGGGATGGTTGGAGGAGGGAGCAACCCAGTGCCCGGGGAGCTCTCCCTTGCCCACCATGGGGTTCTCTTCCTGGATGAATTCCCCGAGTTTCGCCGCGACGTGCTGGAGGCCTTGCGCCAACCGCTGGAAGATGGGCGCGTCCAGATCACCCGGGTGCATGGAACGGCCGTCTTTCCCGCCCAGGTGATGATGGTGGCGGCGATGAACCCCTGCCCGTGCGGTTTCCGGCTTGACCCGAGGCGCGAGTGCCGCTGCGGCGCGGGGGAGGTGAGGCGTTACTGGAATCAGGTCTCCGGGCCGATCTGGGATCGCTTCGACATTCACCTGCAAGTCCCCCCGCTCTCTTTAGAGGAATTGACAGGAGATGGCGGCGGGGAACCTTCCGCGGCCATTGCCGGCCGAGTCGCGCGCTGCCGCGCTTTAGAGGCCGAGCGTTATGCACCCTTCGGCATCCGCACTAACGCACAGCTTGGAGGGAAACTGCTGCGCCGTTTCTGCGCCCTCGACTCCAGTGAGCAGGCTTTTCTCCGCCAGGCGGCAGACCGCTTACTACTGACCGCGCGTTCTTTTGATCGCACCCTCAAGTTGGCTCGAACCATCGCTGACCTGGATAGCCAAGAACGTATCCGCCTGGTTCACTTGGCTGAGGCCTTGCAATACCGAGGAGCTGTCGATTGGATCTAGAAGAAGAGAAAACCAAGATCGCCGTTACATTCCTGGCCGCTTCCCTTTCGGCCAAACGCATCCAGGATATCCTCATCCGCAGCGACCCGGCCATGGTTTTTTCCCGGGCCAAGCAGTTGATCGGAGAGCTGGCTCTGCCTGAGGCGGCTTCCCAATGGCTGCGAGAGCCTGACTGGAAAAAGGTAGAGGAGACCGTATCCTGGTGTCGCGTCCAGGGAGTGCGTTTGATGTGGCGGGGAGAGGTAGGCTACCCGCTTTGCCTGGAGCACCTTTCCGACCCGCCTTCCTGGCTTTACCTGTGGGGAGAGGGGGCATTGGAAGGAGCGGCTTTGGCGGTGGTGGGCACTCGTCAGCCATCTCTTTACGGTCGGCAAGTAACAGCTCGATTGGTGGGTGAATTGACACGCGCCGGGTTGATCATCGTCTCCGGGCTGGCCCGTGGTTTGGATGCGGAAGCGCATCGGGCGACCCTGGAAAACGGTGGGCGCACTTGGGCCATCCTCGGCTCGGGGTTTCAGCGCCTCTACCCGCCCGAGAATGTGGGGTTGGCCCGCCGAGTGCTTTCCTCCGGACTGCTGGTGAGCGAGTATCCGCCGCCTATCGAGCCGGCGCCTTGGCATTTTCCCGCCCGCAACCGCCTCATCGCAGCCCTCTCTTTGGGAGTATTGGTGGTCGAAGCAGGGGAACGATCCGGTACGCTGCTGACTGCCGACTTTGCCCTCGACCTGGGAATAGAGGTGTTCGCCGTCCCCGGGCCGATTACCTCTCCGCAGTCGGTCGGCTGCCACCGCCTTCTTAAGCAGGGCGCCAAGCTCGTGGAGAAGGCCGAGGATGTCTTGGAGGAGCTCAGGCTGGAACTCTTGTCGATAGCGCCGCAAATCCCCCAGCCGGCCCTCTCCGCCGAGGAGGAGCAGTTGCAACAACTGCTCGCTGCCGCCCCACTTTCCCTGGAGGAGATCGTTTCCCGCTGCCCTTGGCCCGCCTCCAAAACGCTTGCTTTGCTCTCTATGCTGGAAGTGAAGGGCCTCGTGCGGGCGCTGCCTGGCAGCAACTACGCCATTCTTTAAAGAGTGGGGCTGGAAATAGCGCTGCCTCCAGGTTTTACCGCTTTGCCCTTGGAGGGGGCGCTCTGGTATACTATCTCGATTTCACACGCGGCCGGATGGGGGCGCGGTGGCCTTAGTTAGGCTTCGTCCCCAGTGGAGGGTCGCGGCGGAAAAACCGATTGGAGGATGTAAATGGCAGTTGTCAGCATGAAAAGCCTGCTTGAGGCAGGCGTCCACTTCGGGCATCAGACCCGGCGGTGGAACCCCAAGATGAAGAAGTTCATCTTCACCGAGCGCAATGGGATCTACATTATTGATCTTCAACTCACCGTGCAACGCCTTGATCACGCTTACGCTTTTATCAAGTCCGTCTCTGCGGAAGGCAAATCAATCCTCTTCGTGGGCACCAAGAAGCAAGCCCAGGAAGCGGTTCGAAGTGAGGCGGAGCGCTGTGGCATGTTCTTCGTCAACGAGCGATGGTTGGGTGGCACGCTGACCAACTTCAAGACCCTCAAACGCCGCCTGGAGCGATTGGAAGAGCTGGAGCGGATGGAAAAGGACGGAATCATGAACCGTCTCCCGCGCAAGGAAGTTTCCTCCTTGAACCGCGAAAAAACTAAACTAGTGCGCTTCTTGGGAGGCATCCGTGGGATGGCTGAACTGCCTGCCGCCATCTTCGTTACGGACACGCGCAAGGATCAAAACGCGGTTTTGGAAGCTAACAAACTGAATATCCCAGTGGTCGCGGTGGTTGATACCAACTGCGATCCGGACCAAATCAACTACCCGATCCCGGGCAACGATGACGCTATCCGCGCGATCAAGCTGATGACAGCGAAGATGGCTGACGCAATCATCGAAGGCCACGAGGGTACCGAGTTCGCACCCCCCGCATCTGTTGCGGAGGAGAAGGAAGAAGAGGAAGAGGAAGAGGAAGAGCAGGAAGTGGAAGCTGAGAGGAAGCTGCCTGCCATATTGGAAGTGTTTGAGGAGGAAGCGAAGTACATCGACGCCATCGATCTGGTAGAAGAGAAATTCAAGCGTTAAGGCATTAGGAAGGAGTAGCGAGGTGAAGATCACCGCCAGTATCGTAAATGAATTGCGCCAAAGGACCGGCGCTGGAATGATGGATTGCAAAAATGCCCTCAAGGAATCTGAGGGTGAAATGGATAAAGCCATTGAGCTGCTGCGAACCAAAGGATTGGCGAGCGCAGCGAAAAAGATCGGGAGAGAGGCCAAGAGCGGCCATATCATCGCTTATATTCATCACGACTCCCGCTTGGGCGTCCTCCTCGAGTTGAACTGCGAAACCGATTTCGTGGCCCGTACCGACGAATTCAAAGAATTGGGGAACGAGATCTGCTTGCAGATCGCCGCCGAAGCGCCCACCTTTGTTTCCCGAGAACAAGTTCCTGCCGAATTGATCGAAAAAGAGAAGGTCATCTACCGCGAGCAGGCCATCGGGGAAGGCAAGCCTGAGGCAGCGATGGAGAAGATCATCGCCAACAAGGTGGAGAACTTCTATCGCACCAATTGTTTACTAGAGATGCTGAATGTGAGGGATTCCAGCAAGACCATCGGCAGCCTGGTTACCCTGATGATTGCCAAGGTCGGCGAGAACATTCGTGTGCGTCGTTTCGCGCGCTTCCGTTTGGGAGAAGAGATCTAGACCGATGAACTATCGCCGAATCCTGCTGAAGCTCTCCGGGGAAGCGCTGCAAGGAGATCTGGACCACGGCATCGATCCGGATTTTTTAGATCGAGTCAGCGATGAGCTGAAAAGCATCGTTTCCCTGCCCTGTCAGGTGGCCATTACCGTCGGTGGCGGCAACATTTGGCGGGGCGGAACGATGGCTGAGCAAGTAGGGATTGACCGCGCTACCGCCGACTACATGGGCATGTTGGCTACGGTGATGAACGCTTTGGCCCTGCAGGCCACCCTGGAGCGCATCGGCGTCCCCACTCGGGTGCAGACTGCGATCGATATGCACAAGATTGCCGAGCCGTACATCCGCCGCCGGGCCATCCGTCACCTGGAAAAGGGGCGCGTGGTGATCTTCGCCGCCGGCACCGGCAGTCCTTTCTTTACTTCAGACTCGGCCGCAGCCCTGCGTGCGATCGAGATCGAGGCTGAAGTTCTGCTTCGTGGCACTCAAGTGGAAGGCATCTTCGATGCGGACCCAAAGATTTGCAGCGAGGCTCGCCTCTACCGTCAGATGACCTATACTGAATTCCTCAGCAAAGATTTAAAAGCAATGGATGCCACCGCTGTGGCGCTCTGCCGAGAACATAAGATGCCGATTGTGGTCTTCAATCTGAACGATCCGGCCAATATACGACGAGCCGTCACGGGTGAGCAGATCGGTACGATCGTGAAGGAGGATTGAGATGATTGAGGAGATCCTGCACCAAACCGAGGAACGAATGGAAAAGAGCATCGGCGCCTTGTTGCGAGAGTTCCAGACTCTCCGCGCCGGGAAAGCCACGCCAAGTTTTCTGGAGAAGGTAACGGTCCCTTACTACGGAGCGCCGATGGCTTTGAGCCAAATTGCCACGATCACTTCCCCCGAGCCCCGCCTGTTGGTGATTCAACCGTGGGAGCAGTCCCTGCTGAAAGAAGTGGAGAAGGCCATTCTCAAAGCAAACCTAGGGGTTACACCTCAGAGCGACGGGCGGGTAGTGCGAGTCGCTTTCCCCCCCCTGACCCAAGAACGACGCCGCGAGCTGGCCAAGATGGCGAAGAAAATGGCGGAGGACAGCAAGGTGGAGTTGCGCACCCACCGGCGCGTGGCCAACGAGGAATTAAGGAAACTGGAAGACGCGAGCAAGATCTCTGAAGACGAGCAGAAAAACACCCTAGAGAAAGTGCAGAAACTGTTGGATCGCCACATTGAGAAGGTGGAGGACGCGCTGGCCAAGAAAGAACAGCAGATCCTCGAGGTATAGGGGGGACTCCTTGAAGTCCGCCGAGCAACTGCAAACCTACTACGGGCGCCTATGGAGCGAAGTGGAGGGTGAGTTGGCGCAAGAGGGCGAGGAGGTTGTGGCCGTAGAATTGCTGCAACCGCCCTTCCCAGTTGAACCTTTGGGCTCGGTCCGGCTGGTTCTCTTACGACGATCGAGCGCTGGACTTACCGCACTGGTATGCCATGAGAATTATCGCTCTCCCCATCGCGAGCCGCGCAGCGAAAAGCCTTGGCAGAGAGTGCAAGACAGGTGAGCGCCGGCGTTGCGCCCGCCCATTTGGCGATCCTGGTCGAAGGCGATCACGATAGGGGCGCTAAGGGTGAGATGACTGTTGTACGCTGTGCGAGTAGGTTGGCTGAGGCATCTGAGGTTTTCTTTCGAGCAGGGTGCCGGCAGGTCAGTTGTTTCTTCCCCGAATCTCTGCCCGAGGAAGCGTTCCAAAGAGCCTTGGAGCCGCTCGTTGGAAAGGGGGTAAACCTCCGTTTCCTGCGGTGTGATCGGATGGAGCCGATCGAGGCGCCTGTGCTGAACATCGGATTGGCCTACAGCGAGAAAGAGGTGCTGCTGAAACTGGTTTGTCATTTTCAGGGGGAGCAGTTCCTGGAAGAAACGGTGACTGAATACTTCACCAGACGGAATTGGAGCGAACCGGACCTGGTGATCTTGACCGGTGGGAGCCACAGCATCGGGTCTGCGCTGACCTGGTCGATCGCTTACAGCGAGCTCTTCTTTTCATCATTGCCTTGGCTGGAGTTCACGCCACTCGAAGCAGGACGCGCCTTGACCGAGTTTCAGATGCGTACACGGCGTTTCGGCCGGATCTGACCTTGGATCATCTCCGCCAAAGAACCCTCTCCGCATTGGTCCTCTTACCGGTGGCTCTCGCTTGCAGCTACTTGGGGGGATGGTTCTTTTGGATCCTTCTCTTGGTCTTTGGAGGGTTTGCACTCTGGGAGTTAAGCGGCCTATACGCCGTCCCGCTTCCGGATCGTCGCGCTTCTCTTCTCCTCCTTCTGGCTGTCTTCCTGTGCTCTAGCCCATTCTTCTCCCTTCCATTGGAGGGGATTGCCCTGTTATTGCTCTTCGCCGGAGCGACCTATTTCCTTCTCGCGGCGAAGGGGGGGAACCGCACGCGCATCGCCTCTCTTTTCTTTGGTCTCCTCTACATCGGCCTCCCCCTCCATTGGCTCTTCCTCTTACGGCAATGGCCGGATGGACTCTACTATTTCTTGCTCTTCCTGGTCGGAACCCTCCTCTGTGATATTGTCGCCTACTTTGCCGGGCATTGGTGGGGAAGAAGCAAGATTTTTCCCCAGATCAGCCCGGGAAAGACCCTGGCTGGGACGCTGGCCAGCTTCTTCGGTGGAGTCGGCGGAGTCTTGGCAGTGGGCCTGCTCTTCGGGGCGCCCCTCTTGCCTCTCCTCCCGCTGGGGCTCCTGATCAGCCTCTTCAGCCTGCTGGGGGATCTCTTTGAATCGATGCTCAAGCGCGACGCCGGCGTCAAAGACTCCTCGCATGCGATCCCGGGCCACGGCGGTTTCCTGGACCGGTTGGATAGCCTCCTGTTCACCGCACCCTTGGTCTATTTCTATGGTATCTTTATCTTATCACTGTAAGGAGAACATTCGTTGCTGACGATTTGGAACATTCTACTGGCGATCCTCGTTCTGGGTGTATTGATTTTTGTACACGAGATGGGCCATTTTCTCTTTGCCAAAAGATTCCGTGTGCCGGTGGAAGCATTCGCCCTGGGCTTCGGCCCAGCCATCTTCTCTTTCAAGAGGAGGGAGACCGTTTATCGCCTGAATGTCTTCCCTTTGGGTGGCTACGCCAAGATCGTGGGCATGGAAGGAGACGAGGAAGACCCACGCGGCTTCTATGCCCAGTCCAAATCGCGCCGTTTTCTGATCCTGGCCGGAGGGGTTCTCTTCAACTTGGTCTTCGCCTGGGTTCTGATCTTGATCGTCTCGCTCTTTTCCCCCACCGCGGCAAACGACACCGTCGTTGGGGAGATCCTGCCCGGCTACCCGGCTCAAGCAGCAGGCTTGCAGACTGGGGATAAGATCCTTTCCATTAACGGCAACGCAGTGGAGACGTGGGACCAGGAGCGAAGCCTGATCGAACAATCATCAAAAGATGGCAATCCCCTGCAGCTTCAACTGGACAGAGGAGGTCAATTATTGACCTTTTCTGTTACCCCCACTTACCCAGCGGCAGAGAACCGTTGGATGCTGGGCCTCGGCCCTCGTGCGGTTCGCCTCCCCGCGGGGGAAGCCTTCGTCCAGTCTTTTGTACAGTATTGGCGACTGATTTCCCTGGTTTTTCTCTCTCTTGGGATGCTGATCACCGGGCAAGCCAGCATCTCTGATCTGACCGGGCCGGTCGGGATTGTCCAGGTTACCGCGCAGTTCTCGCAGAGCGGTTTCCTCAGCTTGCTGTGGTTTACCTCCTTCCTCTCGATCAACCTCGGCGTCTTGAACTTACTGCCGATCCCCGCTTTCGACGGCGGGCGCATTATTTTCCTCTTGATCGAAGCCATTACGGGGCGCCGGGTGAACCGGCGCGTGGAAGAGATGATTCACACGGTAGGGTTCTTCCTCATCATCGGCCTCTTCCTTTACATCACCTTCCAGGACATCCGCCGCCTATGGTAAGCACCCGCCGGATACTGGTGGGCTCGGTGGCGGTGGGCGGGGGAGCGCCGATCTCCGTCCAAAGTATGTTGAAGTGCGACCCGCATGATCTAAAAGCCTCTTTGAGGCAACTGAAGCGGCTTCAGCGGTGCGGGTGCCAGATCGTGCGCATGGCTGTTCCGGACCAAGACTCGATCCCCGTCTTGGCTGAGCTGGTCAAGCGCAGCTCCATCCCCCTGGTGGCCGATATCCACTTCCAACCCCGGCTGGCCCTTCTGGCCATCGATGCGGGCGTAGCAAAAGTGCGCATCAATCCAGGCAATATGACCCGTTCTGGGCAAATCCAAGTTTTACGGCAAGCGGCGCAGGCCGGCATTCCCCTGCGAGCCGGAATAAACAGCGGCTCGCTGCCGAAGGGTTTGCTTGCCTTGGACTTGCCCGGACGGTTGGTAGAAGGAGCGGAGCGTTTTCTCCACCTGGCCCGTGAGGTCAGTTTCGAACAACTGATCTTTTCCCTCAAGGCCAGCCATGCTTCCGACACGATCGAGGCTAACCAGCGTTTCGCCCAGCGCTACGAGTACCCCTTGCACATCGGTTTAACTGAAGCCGGCCCACTTCCGGAGGGCTTGGTTCACTCGTTGCTGGCTTGCCAACCGCTCTTGGCTCGTGGAATCGGTGACACGCTGCGCATCTCCTTGTCGGCCCCGCCGGAGATGGAAGTACTGGCAGCCTTGGCTCTATTGGAGGGAATGAGTTTGCGTCCCTCCCGACTTCGGCTGGTGTCCTGCCCTACCTGCGGGCGTACGCGCCAACCGCTGGCGCCGCTCTTGTCCGCAGTTCGCAAATTGTCCCCGGAGATTCAGCGATCCTTGACAGTGGCGGTGATGGGTTGTGAAGTGAACGGTCCCGGTGAGGCTGCCGCGGCAGACCTTGGTTTGATCTGGATGGGGGGAAAAATAGGCCTTTTCCGGGATGGCGCCTTGATACGGACGGTCGAACGGAAGGGACTGCTGCATGCCCTCCGCCAGGAGATCGCTCGCTTGCCATGAAAATCGCCTGCCTGATTCCCGCCTGGAACGAAGAGAGGACGGTCGCGCAGGTGGTTCGGACCTGCCTCGATTGTCCGCTAGTTGAGGATGTCGTGGTTATCTCCGACGGCTCCACCGATGGCACTGCCCAGGAAGCTGCCCAAGCTGGAGCGCGCGTGATCATCCGGGAACGAAACGGGGGGAAGGACCGCGCTCTTCAGGATGGCGTGATGGCGACTGAAGCCGGCTTGCTGGTGTTGCTCGATGCTGATTTGTTGGGGCTGCGACCCGAGCATGTCTCTGCTTTGATTGAACCAGTTGTTGCCGGCCGAGCCCAGACTACGCTCGGTGTCTTCCGCTACGGGGGTTGGCAGACCGACCTCAGCCAGAACTTGACCCCCTTCTTGAACGGTCAACGTTGCCTCACGAGGCAACTCTGGCTGGACGCGATCACCCCCTATCTTGGGGTAGGCTATGGCATGGAGACCGTTTTAAGCCGGCATATCCACACCCACGGCCTCCGCTTGGAGCGGGTGCCGATAGAAGGAGTCGGGCAATTGCGAAAGGAACAGAAGGTCGGCTGGTGGCGAGGTCTGCTCTGGCGCATGCGCATGTACCGTGAGATCCTCGCCGCTCTATGCATACACCGCCGCCCATTCGCCATGGGGACAGATTTGAAATCTGTCCCCCCCCAAGAGAATGTCCCCTCCCAAGAGGAAAGCAACCCTGCGGCCGGTCGTCCGCGCGGTATCTAGGACTTTCTCCCGCAACCAAGAAAGGAAGAATCGTGCTGAAGGGTTTCGCTTTGCGTTCCATCTTCGATCTACGAGGCTGGATTTTACCCCCTTGCCCGCTGGTGCTCCCTACGGCGGAATTTTTTTCCAATCGCCTGAGCATACCGGGAGAGGAAGAACTGGCACGTTTTTTTCGGCGAGTCAGCGAGAAGGGAGTGGGTTCGCCCTTGATCCTCACACTCTTCGATGGGAAGGCCGCTTCCGGGAATCCCCTTCCGCCAGAGATCGCTCCCCGCGCAGGCGAGGATGGCTTCCATTATTGGCGGGCTTTCCCACTGGTCTTGCAACGACAACTGCGAGGCTGGTTGGCTGCATCGTTCTTCGCAAAGTCGTGGATTCTGGTTCCCAACCTGCGTCGCTTTGGCGAGTACGCTTTTTTTAAAGAGGCTCTTGACGAAGCCTGCGATTCATTGTTTCAACAAGGCGCGCCCTTTGACCGTTATGCTAAATTCGGTTTTCTCTTGGATAGCTTGAGTAGCTTGGAGGCGATGGCTGAAGTTCCCGCCTATGATTTTCTCCTGCTCGACTTGGACCGCTTGGCCTGCCAGTGGTTGGGGCTTTCTTCCCCCGTCCAGCTCTCTTCTTACTTGCCTTTAGGGGGAGAGGAGCTGAACTGGTTGAGGCTACGCCTCGGCTGGATCCCCTTCGCTGAGCGCTGGGTGGGAGCAGTGACACGCTACCCGACGGCATGGCCGGACTTGGACCATTTCCCCTTCCAGGTTCTTTTCGAAGCGCGTGGCTTAGAGAGCTAGACCCGCATGCGGATCGGGTTATAATTACCACCATGCAAGATGAATCGCCACTCAACGACAAGCATCCTATCAGCCCGTCGCAGCTAGACAGCCCGTCGAAGCTAGACAGCCTGCGGCAGCATGTTCCTGTTCCACTCGATCAGCTCCTGCGAGTGGCCGAGATGTTCGGTGGTTTTGCCGAACAGACGCGCATGGACGCTAATGTAGCCCTCTCTTTGGCCGAACTGCTCCGCCAGTTTGGAGGAGAGCATGCCCTGATGTCTTTTTCCATTGAAGCAGAGAGGAGAATTCGTCTTTTCTCACTATCGGCTGGTCACGATTGTAACCAGATCACCCGCAGTGAAAGAGAGAGCACATCCATCTTTTCCGATCAAAAAGGGAGGGTGATCGAGGAAGTGGACGATGCCATCAGAGCTTGCTACGGAGAAGTATTCCCCGGGTTTCAGCTCTCCTCGTTGCTGCATATGCCGCTCGTCTTTCATGGGAGGGCGGTTGGCGCGCTCCAGCTTCTTTCTTGTGAAAAGAATGTCTTCCGCTTAGTGCAGTTGGAAGCGCTGAAACCAATCGCTTCCGCTTGGGCGCTAATGTGGGAAAGGGAGCGCTTGATGCGAGAGAGCCAGCGAAGCTTGGAGCGGTTGCGTTCTTTTATTAATATGTCGCGTCAGGTAAATTCTTCGCTCGACTTGGATGATTCCCTTCGTTCCCTCTCTCATGCGGCCAAACAGATCCTCGGGATGGAAAAGACGGCCGTCTTGCTGCTGGAAGAACGCTTTAATCTTGCCCTCAAGAGCGGCATCTCGATGCGAACGGCTGAGGAACTGCTGAACCTCTTGAACGATACAATGGAGCGCTTCTTCCATGAACGAAAACCGTTGGTTCTGCATCTTGCCGACCTCATGCCCAATTTGGAAGAGCGGGAATGCACTCAATTGATACTCCTGCCGATGCTGTATCAAGAAAAGGTCAAAGGGGTCTTTGCCCTTTTCTTGGCAAGCTACCAGCATCTGGTCCCCGAAGAGTTGCTATTCATCCAAACCCTGGCCAATCAAGCGGCATTGGCGGTAGAGAACGCTACCCTCTTTCAGGAAGTGCAACAGCGTGCCCAAGAGTTCTCTACCCTCTTTGAGATCGCCCAAACGTTAACCAGTTCACTTGGAACCAAAGCCATCGTCGACCGCATCCTGGCCGCAGCCCAAACGCTTATCGGAGCCGAGCGAGGGTTTGTCTTTCAACGGGTGGGAGACTCCCAGGAGATGGAGTGCATCATGGCTAGCGGGCCTTACTCCAAGCAAATCCTGGGCAAGCTATTGCAGTTGGGCGAGGGCATCACCGGCTTCGTCGCCCAGACCGGCATCGGTGAACGGATCGATGACACGACCCATGACCCTCGCGCTTTGCACATCAGCGACACCCCTGAAGAGCCTGAATCGATGATCGTCGTTCCCCTTAAACGGAAGGATCAGGTATTCGGTGTGATGACGCTATCTCGTGTTGGGGTCCGACCGTTCCGGGAGGATGATTTCCGGTTGATCAGCATCTTTTCCACCTTCGCCGCAGCCACCATGGAAAATACTCGTTTGTATGACGAAGCAGCGCAAATGGCGATCACCGATTACTTGACCGGCCTCTACAACTACCGCTACTTCTTCAAGCGATTGGAGGAAGAGCTCTCTTACAGCCGCCGGCATGGACAGAAACTCTCCATCGTGGTCATCGATCTGGACCGCTTCAAGCAGTACAACGACACCTACGGTCATCAAGAAGGCGACCGCTTGCTGGCTAGCGTGGGTGACGCGTTGCGCGCTTCCATCCGACTCTCCGATGTAGCCTTCCGCTACGGCGGGGACGAGTTTTCGATCATCTTTCCAGACACTGAAAGAAGGGAAGCACAAGTCGTCATTGATCGCCTTTCCGAGCGATTTCACAGCATGTTGCCGCAAAACAGCCTCGTCCAGGTGAGGCCATCCTTCGGCGTAGCCACTTTTCCGACCGATGCCACCGATGGGGAAGCCATCTTCCGCCTCGCTGACCAACGGATGTATGCCATGAAGGAGGGTCACCGCTAGTTGTCCACCGGCAAACTAACGGTTTGCGCCACCCCCATCGGAAACCTGGGGGATGTGTCGTTCCGCTTGCTGGAGGCGCTGCGCGCTTCTGATCTGATCCTCGCCGAGGATACGCGGCGGACACGCAAACTCTTGGCCCATTTCGACGTGCATGTTCGTCTGGCCTGCCTGGAAAAGCACCGGGAAGCTGCGATGCAGCCCTGGGTAGAGGAAAAACTGCGGCTCGGGCAGCAGATCGCCCTTCTCTGTGACGCTGGCACTCCTGGCCTGGCTGATCCCGGACAACAATTGATCCCGGCTTTGATTCAAGCTGGGTACGAAGTCGACTACGTCCCAGGCCCCTCTGCCATCCTGGCAGCCCTGATCCTCTCCGGATTGCCCATGCACTCCTTTCTCTTCCATGCCTTTCCCCCAGCCAAGAGCGGTCCGCGCTGCCGCCTCTTCCTTCGCCTGGCGTCACTCAAGACGACGCTCATCTTCTTCGAGTCGCCGTTTCGCCTGCGCTCCTCATTGGATGACATGCAGGCAGCTTTCGGAGACAGGCCGGCAGCGATCTGCCGCGAGATGACCAAACGATACCAAGAGATTTGGCGGGGATCCCTCTCTTCGTTGCAGGAGCGCCTGGCTCTCCGCAAGACACCGCCTCTGGGAGAGGTGACAGTGGTGGTGGCCGGGGCGGCTAGATAGCCCGCGGCAGCGTGTAATTTGACAGTCGAAGGAAGCCGATGCTAGTGTGAATCCTGGGTCGCAAGTAGCGCCTGTGAATGATGAACTCTAGGTTGGAGAGGAGGGCATAATAAATGCGAATCATCGTCAAAGGTAAGAACGTAGAAGTGACCGATGCACTGCGCAACTATGTCTTGAAGAAAGTGCAGCGAGTGGATCGTTATTTCAATAATATTCAGGACGGACTGGTGTCTCTCAGTATGGAGCGGGGACGTTTCAAGGCAGAGACCACAATGCAGGTCTCCGGCGCGATCCTCCGCGCCGAGGAACAAGAGTCCGACATGTACGCCGCTATCGATAAGATGGCCGAGAAGCTGGAGAGGCAAGTCAAACGGCACAAGGAAAAAATTACCTCCAAAGGGAAGATGCCGATGGAGGAGGCCTTCCAAGCCGCCATGCCGCGAGCCCCACTAGAAGAACAGCCCGCCATCGTGAGGACCAAGCGCTTCAACTTAAAGCCGATGGAGCCGGAAGAAGCGGTCGAGCAGATGGAATTGATCGGCCATACCTTCTTTGTTTTCCGCAATTCCGCCAATAGACAAGTCACAGTGGTCTACAAGCGGAGGGACGGCAACTACGGGCTGATCGAACCGGAAATGGATTGATCATGCTGCCGCAGGCTATAGACATGCTGCCGCAGGTTGAGTAGCAGATGGCCAATTTTCTGGCGAGCCTCTTCTCCTCCAACGAACGGGAGGTGAGAAGGCTTTCTCGCTTTGTCATACAGATCAACGCTGAAGGTGAAAAGTTGGCCGAGTTCCGCCTGGAAGATGCTCCAGCCTACACGGCTCGCTTCCGGGAACGTTTCGCAGCGGGGGAGACACTGGATGAACTAATGCCGGAGGCCTTCGCGGTGGTGCGTGAAGTGGCCAGTCGCACCATCGGCCTGCGCCATTATGATGTGCAGTGCCTGGGGGGGATTGCCCTGCACGAAGGTAAAATCGCTGAGATGAAGACCGGTGAGGGGAAGACCTTGGTCGCCACGTTGCCCGCTTACCTCAATGCCCTGGAAGGGAAAGGGGTCCACATCGTCACCGTCAATGACTACCTGGCCAAGCGCGACCGGCAGTGGATGGGACCGATCTATGAAGCCTTGGGGATGCGTTGCGGTTTGATCCGTCACGACGCCTCCTACCAAGAACGCAAAGACGCCTATAGCGCAGATATCACCTTCGGCACCAACAACGAGTACGGTTTCGACTACTTGCGCGACAACATGGCCATCGACCCGGCCCATACCGTACAGCGCCCCTTGCACTATGCCATCGTCGACGAGGTCGACTCGATCCTGGTGGACGAGGCTCGGACTCCCTTGATTATCTCCGGGCCGGCTGAGGAATCCACTGAGCTCTACTACAAAGCAGCGCAGCTTGCCCGCCGCTTGCTCCCCGAGGAGGATTTCAATACTGACGAAAAATCGCGAACTGCCACTCTGACCACCGAGGGTTCCCGCAAAGCGGAGCGCTATTTTGGCTTGGAGAATCTCTACGCCAGCCAAAACGTCGAGCACCACCGCCACATATCGGTCGCCCTGCGCGCTCTTCGTCTTTTCAAGAACGAGGTCGACTACATCGTCAAGGACGGCGAAGTGATCATTGTCGACGAGTTCACCGGGCGGATGATGTTCGGCCGGCGCTACTCGGATGGCTTGCACCAAGCCATTGAGGCCAAGGAGGGGCTCCGCGTTCGCCAGGAGAACCAGACGCTGGCCACCATTACTTTCCAGAACTTCTTTCGCATGTACGGCAAGCTGGCCGGGATGACCGGAACCGCTGTCACCGAGGAAGAAGAGCTGCGGGCGATCTACAATCTTTCAGTCTTGGTC
>CAYXFH010000168.1:0-4384 GCA_964464245.1 uncultured bacterium | reverse complement strand
GAAGAGGAAGGGGTGGAGGTCCGCTTCACCGGCCCCTGGCCCCCCTATAGCTTCACTACTTCCGCTGACTTGCCGAAGTGATCTTCCGATGAAGCAGCCTGCGGCAACTAGACAACCTGCCGCAGCATGTCTCTACTATAGTCCGATCATCCACATGGAGGCAGACCTCGGCTCGCTTGGTCAGGAGCTGGATGCCCGTGGCCAGGCCTCCTTCGGGGAAGAGTCTTGGAATCGTCACCAGCGAACGGTAGAGGCTTTCTGGCATTCAATCCAAACCTTCCTGCGAGTACTGCCTGCAGAAGGTTTGATCCTCTTCCAGGATGGGATGGTGGCCGGCGGGGAGGTGGGGGAACGGATCGTGCGAGAGGTGGCGAAAAGCGGCAGCCTCAACTTCCAGATCCTGGAAGAGCTCTTGGGACGCGGCGCGACTCTGGTTCAGACTGAAGATCTGGCCTTGGTAAAGACCGAGCGCGACCGCCTGCTGCGGATCACTCAAGCTGCCGGAACCGGCGCTAAGCTTCGCGCTTACCTTGCCTACCGTTGGGGGAAACGCCGCCTCCTGCAACAGCGCGACGCCTTTATCGGTCAGCGCATCCTGGAGGAGCTGAAACCGGGAAGGCGGGGGTTGTTGTTGCTAGGCGCCGAACACCGCGTCGTCCCCATGCTCCCCCCCACTATTCAAGCGACGGCTTTGAAGGATCCAGAGGCGATGCGCGCTTACCGTACCCTGCTCCTGCACCCTCGCCGCAATCCCCTGGAATTGGGGAGGCTGACCGGCCTGCTCACCGCACCAGTGGAAACGTCTCTTCTCTATAATCCCCTGGGGACAGATTTACAGTCAGCCCCCAAAGAACAACAGAATTGAAATCTGTCCTCAGTAAATCCAGCTTGCTGCGGCATGTCCCGATCCTTCTCTTGCTGTGCATCCTGCTGTGCCCTTTCATGGGTTCCCATTCCGCCCAAGCAGCACAGGTGGTGCGTGTGGGGATCTATGACAACAATCCGCTGGTCGAGCCCACCCCGTCCGGCGGCGCAAACGGCTTTTACATCGACCTCCTCCAGGCCATCGCCCATGAAGAAGGCTGGCAACTGCAATACGTCCCGGTGATCTTCGCCGACGGCCTGGACCGGCTGGAGAAGGGAGAGCTGGATCTGATGACCGCGGTCGCTTACAGCGAGGAGCGAGCCGCGCGCTTCGACTTCACCCAGGAAGCAGTCCTGATCAACTGGGGGCAAGTTTATCTTCAGAAAGGATTCCCGGCCCGCTCCTACATCGACCTGCGCGCGAAGACCATCGCCATGTGCCGGGACGACACCTATACGATTAAGTTCACTTCTTTGATGGACGATTTCCAGGTTCCCTTCCGTTCGATGGAGGTGGAGGATTACAGTCATGCCTTGGCTGCGGTCAGCGAAGGGTTGGCTGATGCCTGTGTGATTAGCCGCCTTTTCGGAGACATCCACGCCAAGGACTTCAACGTTGCCGCCAGTGACATGATCTTCAACCCGATCGAGCTGCGTTTCGCCTTGCCCAAGAACGCGCCGGTCAATTCCGCCCTGATCGCTGCCTTGGACAACCACCTGAAAGCCTTCAAGGCTGATGAGTCATCGCTCTACTACCAAGCCGTAGACCGCTACCTGGGGGTGAAACGGGTGGCTCGCCTGCCTGACTGGCTAATCGGGGTGTTGGCTGCCGTCGCTGGGATGCTGTTCCTCTTCGTCGGAATTGCCTTCCTTTTGCGCTTCCAGGTGCGCGCCCGCACGGTCCAATTATCCCGTCGCAACGAAGAACTGCAGGCCGAGGTAGCCCATCGAGCCCGGGTGGAACAAAATCTGCGCGAGGCCCAGGAGCGATTGACGCTGCTGGTCAACGCCCTGCCCGACCTGGTCATCCTGAAAGACCCAACGGGGCGCTACCTCTCCACCAACCTCGCCTTTCGTTCTTTTCTGGGGAAAAGCCAAGAGGAGATTGAGGGCAAGACCGCCGCTGACCTGTTCCCCGCAGCCACCGCCCAATCATTGGAGGAGGCCGGTCAGTCTGCGCTTGGCGCCTCTGACGACCCTCCTGGCTGGAATCCCCACCGGGTAGAAGTCGTTCTGCAGCGGAAAGACGGCGCGCAGGCGACCTTTGAGGTGATTCATGCGGTAGTGCGCGGCGAGGGGGGGATAATCCTCGGTTTGATCGGCATCGCCCGCGACATCAGCGAGCGCAAGCAGAGTGAGCGTTTGAAAGAAGACCTGCTTTACGCCGTCTCGCACGAGATGAAGACCCCTCTCCAGGTGATGCTGGCTGCCCAAGAGCTGTATGCCGGCCAACCTGCCACGGAGTTCTTGAAGAGGCAAGCGCAGTTCTGGGAGCTGCTCCAACGCAACCTCTCCCGGCTGCGCCAACTATTGGACAATTTTCTGGATAGTCAGAAACTGACCCACGAGACGCTGGCCCTGCAGCTTGAACCGCTGGACTTGCGCCGGATCATGGAAGAGACGATGGAGGAGTGCCAGTCTTCCGCCAAGTTACGTTCAGTTTCTTTTAACGTGAAGTGCCCTGACTCCCTCCCCATGATCTCCGCCGACCCAAAGCTCCTGCGGCAGGTCTTCACCAACCTCTACTCCAACGCGGTGCGCTTCTCACCCAAGGGTGGCCGAATTCTCACCGTCTTCAGCCAAGAGGGGCAGTCGCTGGAAGTGCGCATCGCCGACGATGGGCCGGGAATTCCTGAAGAGGAAATGCCGCGCCTCTTCGAGCGCTTCTACCGGCCGCTCTCCTCGCAACAGCGGGCCAGTTCGGGAACCGGCCTGGGCTTATACCTCTGTCGAGTGATCCTGGAAGGGCATGGAGGCGCTATCCGCTTGCAGTCGCAGCCAGGACAGGGAACGACGGTGATTTTTACCCTTCCATGTGGACAGATCTGAAATTAGTCCCCCTAGTACTAGTACATTAAGATTGCGCTGATTTTTGATTTTGGATTGATGATTTAAAGACATTCCAATCAAGAATCAGCAATCAGCAATCAGCAATGTCAAAACCTCACGCGAGCGAGCTGCTCTGCCAAGGCATCCAGGCGATCGCGACCTTCCAGCGTGGCCAACCACTCCGTGGGCAGCCCTTCCAAGCCGAGAAAAGCGCCGGACAACCCGCCGGACAACGCTGCGATCAGGCTGGTCGCCTCACCGCACATTAGCGGCGCCCCCACCGCTTCCCGGTAGCTGGAGGGAAAGAAGAGGAAGGAATAGATCGCTGCGGGGACGGCCTCTGCTGCGTAGCCCGAGACGCCAATCAGTGCCAGGGCATCCTTCGGAGAAGCTCGACGCTTGCCGGCCATTTCCTCGGCCTGCTTCAACCGTTTGGCCGTCTCACTGCCTTTTACTGCCCTGGCGCAACGCGTGAAGAGGCCCTCGATCTGGCCAGAGAGAGCGGCGGAAAGAGCGGTGGCGTAAGCCGCCGCGCCAGCGACCGCTTCAGGGTGACGGTGGGTGATCAAAGCCGCCCGGCTCACTTCCCGGGTCAACTGCTGCGAATCTTTGGCGTTGCAAAGTGCCACCGGAAGAGTCAAAGCGACGGCGCCACATCCGGCTGCGCGATAGCCTGTGCTGGCATAAAAGCCGGAAGCCGCTTTCTCTCCTGCGGCAGTTTCATCGCCCGCGGCAGCTAGCCCGCCCGCGGCAGCGAGTTCCCGCCAGGGACGGGCGCGCTTCAGCCGGCGTACAGCAGTCAAGATGGTCTCACCCGCCCCGCGCAAGTCCCCTCGTTCCAGCCAAGCTGCCAATCGCTGTGCAAGATCCCTCGCGTCTAGTTGTTGACAAGCAACCATGCTTTCCGCTGCCTCTTTCATTAGAAGGGTCACAGCGGTGACCCCCCCCAGAGGAAGGGAAGAGCCCGGCAAGGGACCGATCCCATCCTGGAAAAGAGCGGTGGCTTGGTCCGAGGACAGTCCTACAGCCGGCATCCCCAGGGAATCGCCGAGGGCGAAACCAAGCATCGCCCCACGGAAGCGGGAACGCTGGGATGGCTCAAGCATGCTGAACTCCCAATAAAGCCGCGCCCCAAGCGCCGATCATCTGGGGTTCGGGGGGAAGCCACAACCTTACCCCCAGCTCACCTTGCAGCGCCTTCACCATGGCGGCGTTGCGGGCCACTCCGCCGGACATCGCCACCGGCTCCTCCACTACCAGACGATGAGCCATGGCGGCGATACGCTGCGCGGCAGCAGCCATCACCCCACGAGCGATCTCTCCTTTAGGTTGGCCGCGGGCGATCAAACCTACTACTTCAGACTCAGCAAAGACAGTGCAAGTCGAGGAGATCGTCACCTCGGCCTTGGCGTCCTGCGCAGCCATGCTCAACTCTTTCAGGGAAAACTCCAATCCTCGCGCCATCACCTCC
>CAYXFH010000167.1:0-5440 GCA_964464245.1 uncultured bacterium | reverse complement strand
CTCACTAAAAGGACAATAACTAGAATCAAACTGTTCCGTACGCTCATGTCCGCTTCTCCTCTTCAATTTTACTTTAGACGGATTCAATTCTTTTCCCATTATACCACCGCTCATGGCCTCTCCAGCCAGCGCCACCCTTCTATCTCTCCGATACTCTCAAGGGAAATAAAGGGGACAGATTTATTTATTGATGGCAGGCAAGCCATTTAACCCGTGGCAGCGTGTCCTGGCTTGTTGCCGATATGTGGAGCTGGGAATCTGGTGCGGGTGGGAATCGTTGCGGATCCCGCTGACTGCCGATGGTCCAGCTACGGTGTCAAAATTAGCAACCGCAAAGAAGAAGGGCTGGATGATGGCCCTTGCACCCTTGGCCTTGTCGACAGTGAGACAAAACGGGCGGAATGTTATGCAGCCAGGGTCAAAGAAACCATTGCAGCGGGAGAATGGGAGCTGATTTGACTATTGCTCCAACGGGGACAGTTGACCGGCGCCC
The DNA here is from genome assembly GCA_964464245.1 of uncultured bacterium. GTDB lineage: Bacteria > Caldisericota > JANLFM01 > JANLFM01 > JANLFM01 > JAPLHV01. The sequence continues at coordinate 4,947 of CAYXFH010000167.1, read as the reverse complement.
TCTCCTGAACACACTGAAGCATCTCGTGGAGGAAATGGAGAAGAAGATGGAAAGGCGGATGGAATCTCGAGGGCCGGGAAGGCTGAGGAAGGTGGAAAAATAAATCTGTCCCCTTTTTCACGCACTGTGCGCCGGCAGCGGGAAACGGACAGTGACCGTCGCGCCCCGGCCGGCCACGCTTTCCAGCTCGATCGTTCCGCCCTGAGCCTCGCTCAAGATGCGGGAGACGTAGAGCCCCAGTCCTGTCCCCGGCACCACAGCTCGCACCACTCCCGCCCCCCGGCGGAAGGGCTGGAAGAGGTTGGGCATCTCCTCGGCCGGGATGCCGGGTCCCTCGTCGTGGATCCGCAACACGGCTTGGTCCGCTTCCTCTCGCAAGCCAATCCAGATCGCCCCGGATGCAGGCGAGAACTTGATGGCATTGGTCAGCAGGTTGGTCAGGATCCGCGCGCAGGCTTCGGGATCCAAAGAAAGCGGCCTCACCGGATCTAGTTCCCTGCGCGCCCGGAGACCCTTCTTCTCTCTTAGCGGCGCCAGCTCCTCCAGCACGCGACCCACCAGCGCGCCGAGATCGGTCGGTTGCGGGCTGAGCTTCATCCCCGTGCGCGGCGAGCGCTGGCTGTCCACCAGGTTGTCAATGATGGTCCGCAGCCGGATCAGGTTCCGTTTCCAGACGTCGGCGTACTCGCGGAAGCGTTCCACCCGCTGTTCGACGGGCAGCAGCTCCACCATCTCCTCCGTCGCTGCCATGATCAGCAATGGCGTCTTCAGCTCGTGGGAGACGGCGAAGAGGAAATCCATTTGGGTTCTTTCCACCGCTGCTTCCAGTTCCTTGCGCTCGGTGATGTCGCGCAGCGATTCGATAGCGCCCACAATGGCGCCGCTGCTGTCATACAAGGGAGAAGCGATTCCCCAGAGGTAGGCGCCCTTGCCTCCGCGCAAGGAGGGGACAAAGGCTTCCGCAACCACCTGATCCCTTCTTTTTATCAGATAGTCATAGTTCTCTTTCATCTCTTCCCGGTCCTGGAAGATAAGGTCAATCAGCATCGGTCCGGTTTCGCCATAAAAAGGCGCCGCGTAGGCAAAATCTCCCTTCCCGATCAGCTCTTCCTTCGGTGTGCCGGTCAGTTCCTCCATCGAGCGGTTCCAGGCAATCACTTCTCCCTTGAGGTTTATGGCAAAAGTGGCATCCGGCAGAAAGTCGATGATGTCGTCAAGGCGCTGCTCGCTCTCCCGCAGCTCCTCTTCCGCCCGTTTCCGCTCGGTGATGTCGGTGGAAACGTTGGCCAGATACAACGGCGTTCCCGTCACCGGATCCTTGACGACAAATGTGGTAGCATGCGCGTCGGTAAGCCGGCCGGTCTGTAGGTTGAGGTATTGGAGGTCCCCTGCCCAGGCTCCGATATTGATCAGGGAAGGCATCAGTTCATTCTCCACCTTATCTTTGAAGGGATCAGGAATGACTTGCATGATGTGGGTCCGTTCCACCTCAGCCGGAGGGATCCCCAGCAACTTGGACCCCGCCTCATTGAGGAAGATCATCTTGCCGTCAAGAGTGGCTAGGTTGACCATTTCGCTGGAGTAACGGACCACCGAGGCCAGTTTCTGCAGCTCCACATCGGCTTGCTTGCGCTCGGTGATGTCAGTATTGAAGCCATGCCAGATTACACCGCCATCGGCCAATTTCTCGGGCGTTGATTGGCCGAACAGCCATCTGATGGACTGACCGGGAATTTGTACTCGATATTCACATTGCCAAGGAGTCAGATGTTTGGCTGAGTATTGAATGGAACCGACGAATCTATCAAAATCCTCGGGCACAATCACGTTGGCGATTGGAGAAAAATCGTCGCGAACATCTTGCGGTGAACAACCAAAAATATCCTTGATCGCTTCTGTGGTGAACGGCACGCAATAGGTTCCGTCAGGTCTCTCCATAAACTGATAAATCATTCCGGGAACATGAGAAGACAATTTATTGAATCGGATGTCACGTTCCCGCAGCGCTTCTTCCGCTCGCACGCGCTCGGTGATGTCGCTGAGCGCGACCCGGCAGACCTCAGCCTCCTCATTGCCCAGCTTTCCCACCTCGGCTTCGATCCGCACCCAGCGTGGGGTTCCTCCCCGGGGCAACAGGCGCAATTCGTAGACTTGCTTCTCCCCAGTTCGCAAGAGCGCCTTCTGACAAAGGTAATGGGTGTCTTGGTCTTCCTCCAGAATGAAGGAGGTCATTTGCTGCTTCACCAGTGCGGACCGCTCCGTTCCCAAGAGCCGGGCGGCAGCGAGGTTGGCTTCCAGGATCAGGCCTTCGGGGCTGAAGGTGAGGTAACCCAGTGGGGCCAGGTCGTAGAGGTCTTTGTACTTGGCGCGTGAGTCATCCAGTTCTCTCTGCGTCCGGCGCAGCTCCTCGTTCTGCATCTCCAGCTCGATCTGATGCACCCGCAGCTCGTGCAGAAGATCTTCGACCGCCTTCTCTTGGGTCAGCACAGACGAATCTTTGGATCGGGCAAGTTTCTCCTCCGCCGCTTGCCGCAGTTGAATGGCACGGTTGGATCGTCTCTCTTCGTCGCTCATCGCTTACTCGCTTTTCCAGGGCAATCGCACAGTCACCGTGGTCCCTTTCCCTTCCTCGCCGGTCAGGGAGATCGAGCCGCCATGCTCTTCGACGATGCGGCGCGAGACGTAGAGGCCCAGGCCGGAACCAGGAATTCCTCTTTGTTGGGCCGAGCAGCCGCGCTGGAAGAGCTGGAAGAGCTGCGCCTGTTCGTTGGCGGGGATGCCGAGGCCGTGGTCCTCCACCTCCAGGAGGAGGGTGCGATCTTCCAACGCGAGGCGGACCTCGATTTTTCCTCCTTTGGGAGAGAACTTGACGGCGTTGGTCAAGAGGTTCTCCACTACTCGGGAGAGGGCTTCCTCGTCGCAGGCGCCTTCCGGCACGGGCTGCAGCTTCAGGTCGAAAGTCACCTGAGAGGCGAGGGCGTAACCGGTCAGGTCTTCTACTACCCGCTTGACCATCTTCCCCGGATCAGAGGGAGCGAGAAGGAGGGGGAAGCGGCCTTCCTTAGTGCGCTGGCTGTCCACCAGGTTGTTGATCATCCGCTCCAGGCGTTGCAGGTTGCGGCGCCAGATCTCGCTGTACTCCTGGAAGCGGGCCAATCCCTCTCCTGGGGTCAGCATGTTCAGCATCTCCTGGGTTTGATGGAGGGCCTGGAGGGGGGATTTTAGGTCGTGAGAGACGGCAAAGAGGAGGTCGCTACGGACTTGGCGGATGCGCTCCTCCAACTGTTTGCGCTCGGTGATGTCCCTGGCGATGTTGATGATTGCCGGGCCAAGAGGTATGCGCACCGAACTGAGTGTCACCTCTACGGGGATAACGCTGCCGTCCTTGCGAATATGGCAGCTCTCAAGCGTGACCTGCTCACCTGCAAGGATGTTGCCCCATAACTTGCCCTTTTCGAGCGCGATCGCCTTGGGATCGATGTCCACAATGGACTTGAAGAGCAGCTCCTCCCTGGAATAGCCAAGACTCTGGCATGCTTTCCGGTTGACATCCACTATCCGGCCAGACTCGTCGTGCAGGAAGACGGCGTCGGCAGCTTGATCCATTATTGTGCGATACCGTTCCTCGCTCTCCCGCAACGCCTCCTCGGCCCGCTTGCGCGTGGTGATGTCGCGGACAGCAATGAGGAGGCGCCGCCGTCCTTTCACGGTAAGAGACCGAGCAGTGATTTCAACTGGAAAGACGGTTCCATCCTTCTTGCGATGAAGACGCAGCGGGATTCTCATGACCTGATCGGCGGTTGTCTGCGCCTCATGGATGCGCCGTTCCGTCTCCTCAGGTTCTGCCGAAAGATCCGTACTCTTCTTGGTGAGCAACTCATCCCGGTAATAACCATATAGTTCTGACGCCACGGCGTTGGCTTCGACGATCAGACCCGTATCGGCGGCGATCAGGAAAAGCGCGTCGGATGCCGATTCAAACAATTGGCGATACCGCTCTTCGCTCTCCCGCAATACCACTTCTACCTGCTTGCGTTCGGTGATGTCGCTAATAATGGCTCGGCAGACAGACGCGCCGCCTTCGTCCTGAGCGACGGTCGTTTCCAACCGCGCCCAGAAGGACGTGCCGTCTTTTTTCACCAACCGCACTTCGCAGGCCTGCGGCTCACCAGTCTGGAAGAGCTGCTTGCGGTGCAGGTAGTAGGTGTCTTGGTTCTCCTCGAGGATGAACCGGGTCAATAGCTGCTTGACCAGCGCGCCTCGAGACACGCCCAGCAGGGTAGCAGCGGTGAGATTGGCTTCCAAAATAAGACCCTTTTCGCTGACGGTGCAATAGCCCGCCGGGGCAAGGTCGTAGAGGTCGAAGTAGCGCGCCCGTGAGATATCCAGTTCCTCCTGCGCCCGGCGCAGCTCCTCGTTCTGCATCTCCAGCTCAATCTGATGCACCCGCAGCTCGTGGAGCGTCTGCCGGGTTTCTTCGGGGGAGAGAGCCTCCAGCTCCTGTGATTCAAGGGATCCGGCCTTTTCCTCGGCCCGCCGGCGCAGCAGGGCCGGGTCAGGGTGTGGGGCCGCATCCGCTGGAAGGCTGGAGGTCTCGTTGCGCTCATGCTTCTGGTCGGTCATGGGCGTCCTCCTACTCAACTTCCCAGGGCAGTCGCACGGTCACTTTGGTCCCCTTCCCTTCTTCACTGGCGAGGGAGATCGTGCCGCCGTGCTCCTCGACGATGCGGCGGCAGACGTAGAGTCCCAGGCCGGTGCCGGGGATCCTCTTCTCGTGGGCCGAGCGGCCCCGCTGGAAAGGTTGGAAGAGCTGGGATTGTTCCTGGGCGGGGATGCCGAGGCCGTGGTCCTCCACCTCCAGGAGGAGGGTACGGTCTTCCAACTTGAGGCGGACCTCAACCTTTCCTCCCTTGGGGGAGAACTTGACGGCGTTGGTCAGCAGGTTCT
>CAYXFH010000166.1:0-14563 GCA_964464245.1 uncultured bacterium | reverse complement strand
TCTGCGCGCCCTCATCTTCGACTCCCACTACGATTCCTACAAAGGCGTGATCGTCTACGTGCGGGTGGTAGACGGCTCGGTGCGGGTGGGTCAGATGATCCAGATGATGGCCACTGGCCAATCCTTTGAGGTGATGGAGGTGGGGCATTTCCGCTTGGGCCTGGTCTTGAAACCGGAGTTGAGGGCCGGTGAGGTCGGCTACCTGGCTGCCACCATCAAGAGCCTCTCCGAGACCAAGGTGGGAGACACCATCACCCTCTCCGAGCGGCCTGCCGAAGGTCCTCTGCCCGGCTTCCGTCACGTCAAGCCGATGGTCTTCTGCGGCCTCTACCCGGCCGTCAACGAGAAGTACCCGGAGCTGCGCGAAGCCCTGCAGAAACTCTCCTTAAACGACGCCTCCCTGATCTACGAGCCGGAGTCCTCCCCAGCGCTTGGCTTCGGCTTCCGCTGCGGTTTCCTTGGCCTGTTGCACATGGACATCGTGCAGCAGCGCTTGGAGCGGGAGTACGACCAGGATCTGGTAGCCACCGCCCCCTCGGTCAATTACCGCGTCTTCCTGCGCAACGGTAAGGTCCTGGATATCGATAACCCGGCCAAGTTCCCCCAGCCCGAGCTGATCGAACACATCGCCGAGCCCTTCGTCAAGGCGATGATCATCGTTCCCCAGGAGTACGTCGGACCGATGATGGAGCTTTGCCAAAACCACCGCGGCGCCTTCGAAAACATGGAATACGTCGAGGGCAACCGCGTCATCCTCACCTACCACCTGCCGTTGGCCGAGATCCTGTTGGATTTCTACGACCAGCTCAAAAGCGGTTCTCGTGGTTACGCCTCCTTGGACTACGATTTCGAGGAGTACAAACCGTACGATCTGATCAAGCTGGACATCCTGGTCAACGGCCGGCCGGTTGACGCGCTCTGCTACATCCTGCCAGCCGAGAAAGCCTACGAACATGCCCGCAAGGCGGTGACGCGACTGCGACGCTCCATTCCGCGGCAGATGTTCGAAGTCGTCATCCAGGGCGCCATTGGTTCGCGGGTCATTGCCCGGGAGACAATCAAAGCCAAACGCAAGGATGTCTTGGCCAAATGCTACGGGGGCGACGTGACGCGCAAGATGAAACTGCTGGAGAAGCAGAAGGAGGGCAAGAAGAGGATGAAACAGGTGGGGAACGTGGAGATCCCGCAGGAAGCCTTCCTCAGCATGGTGCGGATCAACCGGGAGGAAGAGTAAGAGAGCGGTTATGGGGACCGATTTAAAATCTGTCCCCATAACCGCTTGACACTGTGAAAAGAAAGTAGAGCGTATGAGCGGAAAGCCGTTGGCCGTCTATCTGCATGTGCCCTTCTGCGCCGAGAAGTGTACTTATTGCGATTTCCTCTCCTTTTCGGGGTCGCCCGAGGTGGTGCGACAATACCTTAGCGCCCTTGTACGGGAGGTTGAGCTGGTTCGGCCCTTGCTGGAATCGCGGGACGTCGCCACCGTCTATTTCGGCGGAGGCACCCCCAGCCTGCTTCCCGTTGAAACTTTGGCCGAGCTTCTCCACCGCATTCTCCCCGGTCCCAGCGACGAGGTGGAGGCGACCCTGGAGGCCAACCCCGGCACTGTCTCCTTGAACTCGCTCTCCTCGTTGCGAAGGAGTGGCTTCAACCGGCTCTCCTTGGGCGTGCAGTCCTTGCGATCCGGCGAACTGAAACTGCTTGGCCGCATCCACAGCGCTGCGCAAGCCAAAGAAGCGGTTCGTCAAGCGCGACAGGCCGGTTTCTCCAACCTCTCCCTGGACTTCCTCTTCGGCCTGCCTGGGCAAAGCCGCGGCGACCTGGTTCTGACCTTGATGGAAGCGCTTTCCTTGGAGCCTTCGCACCTCTCCCTCTATGCCCTCACCCTGGAGAAAGGAACTCCCCTGGCCCGTGCGGTAGCCGAGGGTCGTCTCTCCCTCCCCAGCGACGATGAGATGGCCGACACCTATCAGGCTGCTGTGGAACTCCTCGAGGGGGACGGCTTCGAGCGCTACGAGATCTCCAACTTTGCCAAGGGCGAGCCCCCCTCACCCTTCCGCTCGCGCCACAATCAAGTCTACTGGCATTACGGCGAGTACTTGGGCTTAGGCCTGGGAGCAGTCTCCTTCTTAGAGGGCTTCCGCCGGCGCAACACCAACTCGCTGAAGGAGTACGCAGCAGCTATGGGGACAGATTTTAAATCTGTCCCCATAGCTGCTGCGCTCACCGCCTCCCACACAGGGAAAAGGGGGATGGCGGCCCTGCGGGAGGAGGCCATTCTCCACTTGCGGACCAGCGACGGCTTCGCCGAAGCTGATCTGGCCGCCCGTTACCCGAGAGCTTTCCCCCGATTCCGCGAGCGGTTGGAAAGGCTTTATCAAGAGGGGCTGATCTGGCAGGATGCCGGGAGGTGGCGCCTCCCCCCAGCCCTTCTTTTTGTCTCCAACCAGATCTTTGTGCGCTTGCTCTGACGGCGCACTAGCGAGAGCGGATCACCGCCAGGCGCATGTCCTCCAAGAGAGGCAGGGGCAGGCGTTGGACGGTGACCTCCCAGTGGGGGTCTCCCAAGAAGAGGTCGATGTACTGCGGGTTGTAGTATACAATAGTGGTCGTCCGCTCCCCTCGCACCTGCATCAGGCGCTTTTTGAAGGCGGCCACCACTTCTCGCTCGAAGGGGTTGTAGAGGTAGAAGTAGCTGCCTTCCTTGGGAAGGTACTGGCGGACGTCCAGGGTCCGGATCTCCACGTTGGGGTGGGAGGACATGCGCCTGCGCGTCCCTGCGGCGATGCGCTCGTTCACCTCGATCCCAATCATCTTGTTCTGGTAGTCGTGCTTTACGGCCCACAGGAGGACGCGCCCCTTGCCGCAGCCGACATCAACGAGGATGTCGCCCTTTCCCAGGGGGACGGTGCGAAAGATGTGCGCCAGCACAGAGTAATAGGTGCTCTCGGTGGCGAAGGCGCCGGGGGCCTTGGGTGAAGGGCGCACCGAGCCACCGAGAAAAGCGCCGCAGTACTTCAGATCGAGCAGGCCGTCCGAGACAAAATGCCCTATCACCCGCGCCACCCTCTTCAGGGCCAAGCCCATCCCCTCATTCTGCTGGGCTCCCCGGCCCCTGCCACGCGTCTTCATCGATGTCGGTTCCTCTTGGGTTATTTCCCTTATTCTAGGGCAATCCCTGTCTCGGGGGGAAGCCTTTCAGTACAGGACACGCTGCCGGGGGCTATGAATCAGTCCAAAGTCCTTAGTCTCTGGTCCAAAGCCTTCTTGACCCGGGACCAGGGATCTTGGACCATGGACCGTATCACCCTGCCGGGGGCTGTCACCCTGCCGGGGGGCTGTCTACCGCTACTCTTTTCCCTCCCAGTAGCGTTCCGCTTCCTCCTCCAACGCCTCTAGCCGCGTATAGTAGTCGGCGAACTCGTTGAGGTGGGCCAGGGCGATCTTGCCGGTCGTAACCGGGTCATCGCCGGTGACGTTGGTGTGGGCGTCTACCGTGCCGTGCTCAAGCTCCACGTCCATCCCCATGCGGAACTGCTCTACGTCGAAACGGGTCCACTCGATACCCAAGGTCTCGCCCACAACCTTGGCCTCTTCCGCGGAAAAATGCTTTTTCATTCTCTGCGTCCTCCTGTCATAATTCGGATCTGCTCATTGTACCAAATCACCCTGCCGGGGGCTGATAACATTGCTGATTGATGATTGCAGATTTTTGATTGGAAAGTCTTAAAATCAGCAATCCAAAATCAGCAATCTTTTTCTACCTGCCGGGGGCTGTCGAGAGGGGAGGAGAACTCTGTGTGAACGCGAGCGCCGCTTAAAAAGGCGTCTCCCAGCCAAGGTAACAGGCGAGGCCGGCACTGATGAAGATCCGCTGCAACTCATGCAGCGCCTCGAGTGACAGGGACGGTGTCTCGGCGAAGGGGTAGGTCTCTCCCAGTTGGCGCCACTTGCCTTCCCCCAAGCGGTGGAAGGGCAGCAAGTGGATCTCCCCGAGGCCCAACTCGCGCATCAGGCGGGCCATTTCCCGCGCGTTCTCCTCGTCGTCGTTGACTCCTGGGATCACCGGCAGACGCAGCACCAGCCGTCCCTGCCAGCCTGAGCGGGCAACGTGCTCCAGGTTGGCCAAGATGGGGGCATTGGAGACCCCTGTCCAACGCTGGTGAGCGATGGAGTCGATCAGTTTGAGGTCGAGGAAGAGCCAATCGAGCGAGACCAGCATCTCGCGGAAAAGCCCTTCTTCAGCGTAGCCGCAAGTCTCCACGGCTGTGTGTATCCAGGAATGACGGCATTCGACCAGCGCGGCGAGGAGAAAATCCGGTTGGGCGAGAGGCTCCCCGCCACTGAAGGTCACGCCGCCGCCCGAACCCCAAAAGCGCCGGTCCCGCGCCAGCCGGTTCATCAGGGCGGAGAGGGTGATCTGCTGGGCGGAGACGCGCAGGGCCTCGCTGCGGCAAGCCGTCACGCAAGGGTGATCTTCGCAACCAGCACATGCTCGTCGCGAGAGGAGCAACACCTCTCCCTCCTCCATCGCCGCGTGGCGGCAAGCTGACAAGCAGCGGCGACAGCCCTGCCCGAAGCGGCACCGCTCGACGGCAAAAAGCAACTGGGGGTACGGCTGCAACCCCTCCGGGTTGGCGCACCAAGGACAGCGCAAGGGGCAACCAGACAAGAAAACTACAGTTCGGCAGCCCGGCCCATCATGTACGGAGAATCCTTGCAAATCAAAGACCATGCCGCTGGGACTTGATAGCTCGCCTAGGGGCGACGCAAGCGTCGCCCCTAGACTCGCGGCAGTGCAACGAGATAGTTGATAATAGACAGGGAATAGTGGACAGACGGATGAACTAACCCACCACACACTATCCACTGCTCGCTAGCCCGCGGCGCTGATCAAGGGCAGGATCCCCCGTTTCCCCCCCGCTTTCGCGCGGCAGGAACCAGGAGCAGGTGGCAGCCACCAACTCGGGATAAGTCCAGGGGCGATCCGCTTCGGCTGCGCAGATTCCCAGTTCCTCCCGTTCATCGCAGAGGTAGTGGGCACAGTATTTACACTTGGGCAGGAGAATCAAGTCCTGGCAAGGCAAGTCCTCCAGGTTCACTACTCCGCCCGTTCGTCGGCAGATCCCCTTGGCCGCGTCCACCGGGACGTAGCGGCGGCAATCGGAATGTCGTGCTTCCATGGTCTCCTCCTAGACGGACTCGTACTCGGTGCGGGCGATCACTTCGTCCTGGATCGCCTTGCCGATCTCCACCCAGTACTGGGTGAAGCCGGCCACCCGCACCATCAGGGTGCGGTAATTCTCCGGGTGTTCCTGGGCATCCTTCAGCACCTTGGAATCGACGATGTTGTACTGGATGTGAAAGGCTCCCTGTCGCAGGTAAGCGCGGGTCAACTCCAACAGCTTTCTTGCTCCCTGCGCGCCGCGGGCTGCGCTGGGGTGGATCTTCAGGTTCATTTGCGAGTTCTGCGAGCGGCTGTGGTCCCAGCAGGTCGCCGAGGCAAAGAGGGCGTAGGGGCCGTTGCGGTCCGTACCCGGGTAGGCCGACATCGAGCCGTCGGCGAAAGTCGTCCCGGCTAATCGCCCGTCCGGCCCGGCCAGGGTCACCGCCCCCATTGGGCCATGGGTGCTGACGGAGATCTGGCAAGGGTAGAGGGGGAAGCCGTAGAGCGATTGGAAGCGGCGCGTCATGGTGCAGAAATATTGCTCCCACTGGGCGAGGATGGTGTCGGCCTTGGGGTCGTCGTTGCCGTACTTGGGAGCGGTGAGCAAGTCATGGTGGACCTCCTCCCAGACCTCCCCGCCGGGACGCAGCGCTTGCGCGGCCAGCGAGTAGGAGCCGACCTCTTCCGCTGTCTGGAAGCCGAAATTGGCCAGGATGGCTTGGCGCACATTCTCCAGGGTGTGGCTCTTTTCTTGGTAGACACGTGTTAAGAGCGCGGCCAATGCGTTCACCAGGTTGGCCGTGCCGCAGCTCTCTACGTTGTAGGTGGCGTTGTAGCGGTAGCCAAGGTTGCCGATGTGGTAGCCGGTCTCCAGGCAGTCCGGCTTGAGCAGGGAGTGCAAGACCGGCATGTTCTGCTTGCGCCAGATGTCGTGCTGAATGTTATTGGCCCGGCAGAGGGCCTGCACAGCCATCTCGAAATAGGAGCAGAAAGTCTCCCAGAGCTCTTCGTAAGTAGCCGGGGGGCGGTCCTGCGGGGGGAATATTTGAACGTCGCGGCGCATGTCCCGCCCGTTGAAGAGGACGCACTCCAGGATCTTGGGGAGAGAGAGGAAGTGCACCCCCACACTGGTCGGTTGGCCGGACCCTCCGGGGATCCAATAGCGGCGCCCACCCAGGGTCAGCTCGTGCCAGGAGCCGGGGGAGGTCTCCAGACACCCCCCCACCGACCAAGCCCGCGCTTCCTCCACGTCCATCCCCTCCGGCCCATATTGTCTGAGCAGGAAGGTGCGCGCCACCTCATCGTTCAACCAGGCCGGGTAGCCGGCGCCGGTCTTGTTGCACTCGATGGCCTGCAACAGCAAATCCTCGGGCAAGCGTTCGTGGTAGAGGAGGCCCAAGGTCGGCTGGGGGGTGGCGCAGGTCATTCCCGCCTCCAGGATCAGCATCTCCAAGCGATTGGTCGCCGAGCCGCCATCCTTGGCCAAGCCGCCCAGGCAGAGGTGGTTGAAGGTGTTGCCGGAGAGCACCCCCCCCACTACTCCCATAGCGGCGAAGCAGTCGTAGCAGGTCATCTTCACCCGATACAACTCCAGCAGTTCCAAGGCTTCCATCTCCCCAAGACGGCCGGCTTCCCGGTCCTGCTCGTACCATGGCCAGAGAATCTGCCCTACTCTCCCCGGGGAAAGGCCGCTGATGCAGTCCTCGTTCAGCACTGCGGTGTGCAGGAGGAAGATCAGTTGCAAGGCCTCGCGGAAGGTGCGCGGCTGGCGGCAAGCAATCCATTCCAGGCTATCGGCCAGTTCCCCGTATTCGTTCCGCAAGAGCAACTCCTCGCTCTCTTGCTCCAGGCGCCTCGCTTCCTTGGAATAGTTGTTGATCCAGCTTTGGATTCCTTCCAGCGCCAGGATCGAGGCCTGGTAGAAATAAAGACGGTCCATCCCGCGCAGGCCATCCCCACCGGCCTCCCCGGCAACTTCCGAAATATGGGCGCGGGCGATCTCCTTCACTCCTTCCAGGCCGTGCTGCAAGGGGTAATAGTAGTTGGTCGCCTCCCGGCCCTGGGGCAGCGTGTACCCCGAGTCGAACATGCAGATGACGCTGCGCATGAGGTTCTCTTTCCGGGGGTAGTCGGGGACCATCTGCTCGTATTTGTGCCCCACGTCGTCCACTGACTTCCCCACCCAGGCGCGCGCCAATTCCAGCAAAGCGGGGACCTCCTGGCGAGGGATGCCGAACTTGCCGGCGATGGAAACCACAGAGCCGAAGTTTTCGGTGACGTTGCCCCCGCCGCTTCCCCATTTGGTGACTTGGTCAGCGGCTGCCGAGCCTTTCTCCAAAGCGGCCTGGTAGAGCTGGTCCTGCACAGCCATGAAATACCCCTCGCTGAGCCAGGGCATCGGGAAGGAGCCGCGGTAATAGATCGTCTTTCCACCCACCAGCCGTTCCCCCGGATAGATAGTTGGGGTCAGGTGGGAGAAAGCTGACTTGAGGGCTTCCGCTCGCCGCACCACCGGGACTTCTCCCTCCAACTGCTGCCAACGGCGCGTGTACCAGTAGGGGAACTCCAGCGAGACCGAGGAGAGAGTCTGAAAATAGAGATCGCGCAAGGCGCCAGCGCGAGCAGTGGGCTCCTTTTGAACCTCCCGCGCAGTCAATTCCAGGGGCGCCTCCCCTCCCGACTGGCAGCCGAGAGTGAACCCCTTGTTGGGGAGCAAGGTGGTCAATCCCTCGACATCCGCCGTTGCACTACCGATTTCCTTGGCCATTTTTTCCTCCTTACCCAGGCCTTCCAGCATCGAGGATACCCGAGTTCCACCTGCTCCAGGCGGTTAGGGAAAGTGTATCAGAACACGCTGCCGCGAGCTGATTAGTTGCCGCGGGCTGATTAGTTGCCGCGGGCTGATTAGTTGCCGCGGGCTGATTAGTTGCCGCGGGCTATCTACTTGCCGCGAGCTGTCTAGGCGGCGGGTTCGAAACCCGCCCCTACGCGGGCTGCATACCGCCCAGCGCCTTCGATTTTATGGTTTTTCCGAGGCTACCCCACCTTCACCAACTGGTAGCGTTGCCGGCCTAAGCCGATCCGCTCGGCGTGATCCAGGCAAGCTTGCCAGCGCGTCTTGGGGTGAAGCGCGGTGAACTTGTCCTCCCCCTCCTTCCAGCCGGCCTCGAACAGGGCGCTATCGGGCAGAGGGGGAGCCTGGTTAACCAAGTCGACTCCCGCTCGGTCCAAGGCAACCGGATCAGCGGAGGCTAAAAAACCAAGATTGGGAACGATCGGCCGGTCGTTCAAGTTCCAGCAATCGCAGTTTGGGGAGATATCCAAGAGGAAGCTGAAGTGAAAGTGTGGCTTTCCATGCACTGCCGCAAGGGCATATTCAGCTACTTTCTGGCAAGCCACTTCCGCTGATTCGTCCCAGATCACTTGGGCGGCGCCGAAACGACAGAGGGCGACGCACTGGCCGCAGCCCACGCACTTATCGTATTGAATCTCCGCCTTCCTGGCTTTGTTCAGGCGCAAGGCGTCATGCGCACAGGCGCGAATGCAGACCATGCAAGCGGTACAGTTCTTCTCCACGATGCGCGGCTTGGATGCGGAATGCATCTCCAATTTTCCACCGCGCGATCCGCAGCCCATCCCGAGGTTTTTCAGGGCGCCCCCGAAGCCGGTCATCTCGTGCCCCTTAAAGTGGGTCAAACTAATCAACATATCGGCATCAGCGATCGCCGAGCCGATCTTGGGGGCCTGACAATGAGGCAGATTGAGGGGGATCTGGCGGTACTCTGTGCCCTTCAGACCGTCAGCGATAATTACGTCACAACCTACAGTCAGGCGGTGAAAACCATTCTCTCCGGCTGCCTGAAGATGGTCCACAGCATTGGCTCGACGGCCCGAGTAGAGGGTGCTGCAATCGGTCAGGAAGGGCGCTCCGCCACCTTCTCGAACCAGCTTGACGAGGACCGCGGCATAGTTGGGGCGAAGGTAGGCCAAATTGCCCGGCTCGCCGAAATGCACTTTCAGAGCCACCAACTTTCGTTGAAAGTTGATCTTCTGGAGGCCGGCTTGCGCAGCCAGCTCACCTAATTTGTCCAACAACCCCTTTCCTTGTTTTATTCGCAGGTCGCTGAAGTAGACTGGGGATGCCTCTTTGGCTGTTTCCATGGTTCCTCCTTGCCGGGATGTCTTGATCATAGGACGGAGCCGGGCTCTCGTCTAATCCATTCCTGCAGAGCGAAGACCGCCTCAGCGTTACAGATCCCCCCGAAGCTTAGGGACGATCCCCTGGCGAAATTGCTCCGGTGAGAGGCCGTAGGCAAACTGGAAGAAACGAGCCGCCTCCTCCTGCAAATCCAGGGTGGCGTACTGCTCGGGGGCGAGCTGCTTGGCCACCCACAGTTGCCCCAGGATCCAGCGCGGATCGGCCTGGTCCCACGAGACAAAATCTCCGGGGAAACCCGAGAGGTGATTCTCCCGCACGGCGCGCAATTCTTTCCACTGGACGCTCTGGGCTAGATTGGCTGAAGTCGCGGCGGAGTCTCCCTGGTAATCGACGAGAAAAATGAAATCGGGATCCCAGGCAGCTACTTGCTCCAGGTTTACCACAGCATATCCGCCTTTATCAGACGCTTCCCTCCAGACCGCCAAGCCGCCAGCTCGCTCCACCATCATGGTTTGGATCCATCCGGCAGGCGGGACCAGGATGGCCGCACTGCCGCCCTTGACGGTGAACTGGGCGAGCAGGACGCGGGGAGGCCGGGTGGGTGAAATGGTGGTCGCGCCCTGTACGACCCGTTCCATCGAAGCTTGATAGTACTTGACCAGCTCGTTGGCCCGCGGCGTCTCCCCGAAGGCTTGGCCAAGGATGGCTAAATCACGCAGAAACTGTTCGGGCGTCTCCAGATCCAGGTAAAGGGTTTTCAGGCCGAGGGTTTCAATCGACTGGCCTAATTTGGAGGCTGAGTAGGATTTCAGCAGGACCAGATCCGGGCGGGCTGCGGCAATCGGTTCAGCCCCGCCGTCCCCAGCGAGGACGGGAACCTCGCTAAAAGAGGGCTCCAGCAGGGGTAAAAATCCTTCGCCGCCCTGCTGCCCGCTCCCGGCAGCTACCAGGCGTTGCCTGGCCTGGGGAAAGAGAAAAAGCGCATCCAGCAGCATGGTGACGCCTTTCCCGGCTGCCACCAGCCGTTTCGGCAGCGCCGGCAGATTCACCTGCCTGCCAAGGGCATCAGTCAGTGAGATGGCCGCGACGGAAGAAGGAACGGTGAGCGTCGATGGTCCGCATGAAGAGAGGCAGACCACCAGGAGGAGAACCATCAGTCCGGCGGCAGTATATGTAAGGGCGGGTTTCAAACCCGCCCTTGCGGCAACTTGACAGCTCCCGGCAACTTGACAGCTCCCGGCAGGGTGTCCAATCGATTTGGTTCGCATGTTTTGTCTGCACCTCATTGGCAATATTATGGTCTTTATTATAACCCATGAAATGCCAACCGCAAGGGGAGGAAGGAGACTATAATGCAAGACAAACGAACGGGAGGAAATCATGCTGAAGGTGATAACAGCTTCTGAAGCCAAGAAGCGTCTGTTGGAATTGCTCGATGAGGTACAGCGGGCGCCGCTCTTGGTGACGCGTTCCGGCCAACCGGCGGCTGTGATCCTCTCCGCCGAGGAGTACGAAGCTTTGATGGAAACGGTGAAGTTCCTCGCCTACCCCCATCTCGCCCAGGCCAACCCCCCATGGAAGAACGACGCGTCGTCCTTTTAAATGGGGTCACCCTGGATTTCCAGACCCAGGGGATCCGCGCCCGGTGGACCGGCGGTGAGGAGGCTATCTTCCCTTACTCTCAGCACGGCCCCTTCGCTTCTCTGCTGGTGCTGGCCGCCCGGGAGGAAAACACGCGGCATATCGCCGCAACACTGGAAGCCTACCGCCAGTTGCCCCAGGTCCGCGAGCAGATCGTCTTGGCCGGCCCATCTTTGGACCCCTCCCCCTTCCGCGGAGAATCAGCCCTCAAATGGATAGTAGCCAAATACCCGGCGGATCTTTTGCCGACCTCCTTGAAAGATGGTCTCCGCGCTTTGAGCAACCGCTCCCGGCTGGTTATCCTGGCTCTGGCCAACCGAGCGCCGTTGCCCGCAGATTCCCTGCGCTCACTGTTGGAGGCTGCCGTGCATTTTCCCGGGCGGATCGCCATTCCCGTCTTGAGAGGGGAACGCACCCACCCCCTCGTCTTCACGCGCGAAGTCGTTCCATCGCTGCTCCATGTGCGCAAAGAGAAAGGGCTCCTCTATTTCGTCAAACGGTTGGGGGTAGAGGTCCCTCTTTGAGCCTCGCAAAGCGCCTGTCCTTGGTCCGAGAAATCATGGGGACAGATTAAAATCTGTCCCCATAGTACCCTAAAATCTGTCCCCATAGTTGCGTAAAACGCATGCCCTACGATAGCTTAGGGCATCAATCGCATGACCAGAGCGTCGTCGCTCCCCTCGCGGGAGCGACTGCCCACCACCACAATCCTCCCGCCCGATTGCAGAGATAGCGCATAGGCCCAATCATCGCCCTGCTCGGGGCCGGCGAAGGCCATCGTCCCTTGGCGGCCGAAAGAGAGGTCAGACTTGCCATCGGCGGAGAAGCGCAGAACCAAGGCATCCTTGAGGCCATCCTGTTGCGGCCCTCCCCCCCTGGCTCCAGCGACCAGGATCCTCCCGTTGGCCTGCACAGCGACGCCCTGCGCCACATCATAGACATCCTCCGGACTGCCGAAAAGAACCACCCCGGCTTGCCCGAAAGAGCTATCCAACTTTCCGGAGCCGGTATAGCGGAGCAGCAGAATGTCCTGACCGCGTGGTCCGGTAGTAAAACCAGCCACCAGGATGTTGCCGTCCGGCTGCAAGGCCAAGGCGTTGCCGCAGTCGGCGCCCTGGCTGGGGCCATCGTACAAAGTTACGCCTCCCGCGGCGAAAAACGGGTCGAGCGCCCCCTGCGGTGTGAAGCGCAAGAGCAAGAGGTCGGTCTGTCCTGCGCGGGTCGTCGAGCCCGCCAGGAGGATCTTCCCGTCCGCCTGCACAGCGATGGCAAGTCCCTGGTCGGTCCCTCCTTCAGCGCTGCCGTAATAGGCCAGCCCATTAGTAGCAAAGCTTGGGTCGAGCTTTCCGTCAAAGGTGAAGCGCAGGATCAGCGCATCGAGATTGGTTGCGGGGCCGCCCTCCCCCGCGACGACGATCTTCCCGTCCGCCTGTGCGGCAACCGCACGACCGATCTCCTGCGTCTCCTCCCCGCCCGAATAGGTCACCACCCCACCCTTGCCGAAGGAGGGGTCGAGCGTTCCGTCTGGATTAAAGCGAAACAGAAGAAGATCTTGGTCGCGGCCGTTGGAACCAGCGCCCGTTACAAGGATCTTTCCGTCCGCCTGTAGAGCGACGCCATTAGCTCGGTCCTGTCCATTGGCTGATGTCCCATAAATGACTGCTCCGCCCTGGCCGAACGAATCGTCCAACCGACCTTCGCTGGTATAGCACAGGAGAAGAACATCTTCGTCGTGACCGTTGTAGGTGCTTCCAGCAACCAGCGCCCGGCCGTCTTTGGACAGCGCCATGGCGTAGGCTCGATCCCCCCCATTGGCTGAGCCGTTGTAGAGGGTGAACCCGTCCGGGGCGTTGAAGGAGTTGTCCAAGAGGCCGCCCGGTTGGTCGAGGGGGTTCCCGCAACTGCATACAAAGAGCAGAATACCCGCGAGGGCGAGCAGGCTGAGTCGTTTGACCATGGTTTGATTCCTCCTCGTTGAATCCCCTCGTTCACGAGGGTGGGTTTTTCACATCATAGCAGGAGAAGGATAAGACGGCCGCAACTGCCTTGTCGCGGAGCTATTGATAGGGGAAGAAGGAGTAGCCGCGTGCTGCCGCAAGTTGATATGTCCCTGAACACCCTGCCGGGGGCTGTCAAGTTGCCGGGGGCTATCAAGCTACAGGGGGCTATCGAGCTACAGGGGGCTATTGAGCTGTTGGAAGAGTTCCAGAGCCAAGGCCGGGGAAGGGGCAATTACCAGTTTAAGTTCCTCCTCTTGGCTGTCGAGGATTGCCGTAACTCCCGCACCTTGCTGTGTAGTTGTCAACCCATCCTGGCGGGTGACCCCTGGAAAGCGCTCCACAAGCCAACGCTCCAGAGCCAAGCGAGCTTCCCGGGCGTCTTTCGCGCTATCCCAGCGACTGCTCAGCAAGAATGATTGCTGGCTTCCCTCCTCCCACAATTGGTAACGGCAGCCGCCCCAACCTGCGGCTGCCCGGTCTGCCTCCTCGCTGGGGAGGAAAGTGCGGAACCAGGCAGCGAAGTCGAACTCCCCCAGCACGTTCTCATACACCAGCCGCCAATCGGCGAGGGCTGGAGGGGAAGAGGGAAGCGGGATAGCCAAGGGGGGGTCGTTTCCCTGGATGTACTTCTGGGGATGGAGGATCTGTTCGGTGGAAGTAGGAGGCTCCTCGTAGGCCTTATCGACAGCCGTCCAACCTCCTACCTCGTAGAGGGTCTGGACAAAAAGAAGGCCGGCTTGGTACGGGAAGAGAAGTGAGTCACGGATGTAAGGGGGCGCCGCATCCAACTGGCTGCTGTCTTGGGAGACGCCGGCCAAGAGGAGGCCAAGAAGCGACCCCCAGTCCTGCCCTTCTTGAGTTAAGTAGAGCGTCTCCCCCAAGCTGGCATCTCCTTCGATCAGACAGTCCACAGCGGTTGCCGTGTCGTCATCATCGGACCATTTCGGCTCATCGAATCGCAGCAAGTCGAAATGCTGATCGGTCAAGCCGTGGACCAGCTCGTGGGCGACGGTAATTCTTTCCTGATCAAGGACAGCCCAATTTTGGGGAGCTCCGGCCGCCCCAGCGCTGCCCCCGCTACGGTCGACCAAGTAGAGCCGGCCTTCCTGGGGATCATAGAAGCCGAGGATCTGCTCCCCGTATAGGCTATCCATCACCGCCTGCAGATCCTCGCCAGCCGGAAGCAGGGCCAAGAACTTCATCACCTTCTCGGCGGCGAGGCTCTGGGCTGGATCAGCTTCCTGCTCGTTCATCTCGGCCAATTTGGCTTCCAACTGCTGGGGATCGAGGGTTTCACAGGGAATTGGCCACAACAAGTCAAGCTGCCGGACCGCGGCCACCTCCTCGGCCATGCGCGGTACATCCAGCGACCGGGGGGGATTGAGCAGGCCGGATAGGTCAACTGAGCAGCCGGTCAAGGCAATGGCTGCCAGCAGAAGAAGGGAAACCCACTTGCGCATGCGCAAACCTCCAGGGCGCCCTGCCTTCAGCGCCATCTCTATTATATCTCCCAATGCAAGCATTCAGCCCGCGGCAGCATGATAGCCCGCGGCAGCGCGTCCTGCTATCATCGGGAGAGCGTGAAAGGAAGCTGCG
>CAYXFH010000165.1:0-6155 GCA_964464245.1 uncultured bacterium | reverse complement strand
TGAGATGGCCATGCCCGGCGACAACGTCAACATGGAGGTGGAGCTGATCTACCCCATGGCCATGGAAGAGAGCCAGCGCTTTGCCATCCGCGAAGGCGGCCGAACGATCGGCGCCGGCGTGGTCACCAAGATCATCGAGTAACTTGGCACATGCCAGGTTCTCTGCTAGATTGAGAGATTGAGATGCGAATCATCATTAATATGGAGTGTACGAACTGCAAGCGGCGTAACTATACCAGCTCGAAGAACAAGCAGAATGATACAGGGCGTATCGAGCTTAAGAAGTACTGCCCTGGTTGCCGAAAACATACCACCCACAAGGAAACGCGGTAGAAAGGCAGGAATGGCACAGGCCCGTAGCTCTAACGGTAGAGCGCCTGTCTCCAAAACAGGATGTTGGGGGTTCGAATCCCTCCGGGCCTGCCAAACTTTCTAGATGAACACAGAGCGAAACAATAAAGCAGCGAGACTAACCGGCAAGCCGGTACCGAAAGCGGGACCGCGCAAGGAGAAGAAAAGCATCGGTCATCGTCTGGCGACGTATGCCATCAACGTCAAGAACGAGTTGAAACGCGTCTCTTGGCCGACTCGCAAGGCGATCATCAACTCCACCGCGACGGTGATCGTTTTCGTGATCGTCTTCGCGGTCTACATCGGTCTGTGGGATTATCTTTTCGCTTACATGATGCAAGCCATCGTCACCAGGTAAGCACATCGTCCAAATGAGCACCGACAGCAGGGAAAGCTCGGCCAAGCGTTGGTACGTTGTCAATACCTACTCTGGGTATGAGAATAAGGTTAAAACAAACCTGGAGCGGCGTATCGCCAGTATGGGAATGGAAGATAAAATCTTCCGCATCGTGGTTCCGGTGGACTACCGTCTTCGCTTGAAGGACGGCAAGCGGGAGACCATCGCCGAGCGCGTTTTCCCTGGCTACGTGCTGGTCGATATGATTGTGGACGACGAGTCCTGGCATGTCGTACGAGGCACCCCGGGAGTGATCGGATTCGTCGGCTCCGGCGGTAAACCAGTACCTTTGACCGATAGTGAGGCACAACAGGTATTGCGTCGTATTGGCGAAGATGAAGCCAAGACCCAGATCAAGGTCGAGATCGGGCAAAATGTGAAGGTGATCGAAGGTCCCTTCGAGGGATTCATCGGCAAAGTGGAACAAGTCAACCCCGAGCGGCAGACGGTAAAAGTGCGTCTGTCGATGTTCGGCGGGAGAGACATTCCGGTTGAACTTGATTTTCTCCAAGTGGAGAAAACCTAAGGAGGAATACGCTTGGCAAAGAAAGTCGTAGCGGTCGTAAAACTGCAAATCCCCGCCGGAAAAGCGACACCGGCGCCGCCCGTAGGGCCCGCCCTTGGGCAGCGGGGGATTAACATTATGCAATTCTGTAAGGAGTTCAACGAGCGGACCGCCAGCGCCGGAGGGATGGTGACCCCGGTGGAGATCACCGTCTACCAGGACCGCTCCTTCACTTTCGTCACCAAGACCCCACCAGTCTCCGCCTTGTTGAAGAAGTACACCAACCTGGAACTCGGCTCGGGTGAGCCGAATAAAAAGAAAGTTGGCAAGATCAGTAAGGCACAGGTGCGCGAGATCGCTCAGATCAAGCTGCCCGACTTGAACACCATCAGCATGGACGAGGCGGTGCGAATGGTCGAGGGGACGGCCCGCAGCATGGGAATCGAGGTGGAGTAAATGCGACACGGAAAACGCTACCTGCAAGCCGTCAAGATGATCGAACCGGGCCGTTTCTACGTTCCCGAGGAAGCGGTCAGCCTGTTGAAGCAGATGCCCGCGCCCAAGTTCAACGAGACCGTCGAGCTAGCCGTCCAACTGGGCATCGACCCCAAGAAGTCCGACCAGTCGGTGCGCTCGGTTTGCGTCCTACCGGCCGGAACCGGCAAGACGGTGAAGGTGTTGGTTTTCGCCAAGGGCGAGAAGGTTGAGGAAGCCACACGGGCCGGCGCCGATTATGTGGGCGGCGAGGAATACGCCAAGCAGGTTTTGGACGGCTGGTCAGACTTCGATGTGGCCATTGCCACCCCCGATATGATGAGCGTGGTGGGCAAGCTGGGTAAGATCCTGCGCGGGAAGATGCCCAACCCCAAAGCCGGCACAGTGACGATGGAGTTGGAACGAGCCATCCGCGAGGTCAAGGCCGGTAAGATTGAGTTCCGCGCCGACAAGCAAGCCGTCGTGCACGTGCCGTTGGGCAAGATGAACTTCACCGAGGCCGATCTGTTGACCAACCTCTACGCTTTCCTTGACACTTTGGTGAAGGTCAAGCCTTCCACCGCCAAGGGACAGTATATCAAGGGGATCTCCCTCAGTTCGACGATGAGCCCGGGAATCGACATCGACCAACAGAAAGCCACCGCAGCCGCCGGCAAGCGCAATACCTGAAGGGAGGCCGGGCCGGCGCCTGGCTTCGTAGGGGCGGATTTGAGATCCGCCTAGCACAAACGAGACACCGTAGACAGTAGGGCGCCCTTTGGGCGTAATACCTACCGAGGTTCGTTCGATCTGTTCGGACTCCTTGGTAGGAGTCCATTTTTGTAAGAAGAGGTGATGAAATGCCAAAACCTGAGAAGGTCGAGATCGTTCGCGATGTCACCGAGCGGTTCCAAAACTCGACAGCGGTCTATTTTGTTGACTACCAGGGTTTGACCGTGGTGGAGATCTCCGCGCTGCGCCGCAAGTTAAAAGAGAAGCATGCCGAGTTGAAAGTCGCCAAGAACACCCTCCTACGCATCGCACTTTCGGATGCCGAGCTGGGTGAAGCCCCGGTCTTGGTGGGTCCCACCGGCGTGGTCATCGCCCATGAAGACCCCGTGGTTTCGCTGAAGGTAATCATGGAATTCGCCAAGGACAAACCGAACTTAAAGGCCAAGGGCGGCCTGATGGATCATACGTTCTACGACCAGGCTCAAGTCCTGGCCATTTCCCAACTGCCGAGCAAGAAAGAGATGCTGGCCCAAATCATCGGCAGCCTCCAAGCGCCGGCCTTCAACCTGGTCTGGGCGCTGCGCGGCGTGTCCGCCAGCCTGGTCTACACCCTATATGCGATTGCGGAAAAACCGCAAAACGCGCCGCAGAACGCATAAGCAGAAAGAGGAGGAATTATATGGCTGATATTCTCTCGAATGAGGAGATCATCGCTGCGATCAAGCAGAAAACCATCTTGGAGGTGGCCGATTTGGCCAAAGCCTTGCAGGAAGAGTTTGGCGTCTCCGCCGCAGCCCCCGCCGCCGCAGCCCCCGCCGCCGCAGCACCAGCGCCGGTGGAAGAGCAGACCGAATTTGATGTGATCTTGGATGAGCTCGGCGCCCAGAAAATCCAGGTGCTGAAGGTAGTCCGCGAGCAGTCCGGCCTGGGCTTGAAGGAAGCCAAAGATTTGGTCGATTCGGTGCCCAAGGCGGTCAAGGAGAAGGTCTCCAAAGAAGAGGCGGCCAAGGTCAAGGCGGCCTTGGAAGCTGCGGGCGCAAAAGTAACGATCAAATAGCAGAACGCAATCGACAGCTTTGCAAAAAGAGGCCCGCTTCGGCGGGCCTAATCTTTTTTTTTCGAAATTAGGGATAATGTGGTGGAAAGTGGGGACAAGTGGTATATTGTGGGGGAATTCGTAACCGGGAGAGACCAGAATGGTCAGTGGAGAATCGGAGCACATAGTTGATGAGAAGGGCCGCGTGGCCATCCCCGCTAAGTTTCGCGAGGCGCTGGGCGGCTCGCTGGTTCTTACATTAGGCTTTGAAGGATGCTTGGTTGCTTATCCACCTCACCGCTTCGCTGAAGTCAGTGAGGAATTGGGCAAGCTCTCTTATCTCCGCGCCGAGACGCGCTCACTGCAGAGGCTGATGTTGCACGGCGCGGAAGTCTGCGAGATGGACCGGCAAGGCCGCATCCTGATCCCCTCGCGGCACCGGGAACACGCTGCGATCCAGCGGGATGTCGTGATCGTGGGGATGATCGATAAACTGGAAATTTGGGCCAAGGAGCGTTGGCAACAACTCTTAGAGCAGATCAAGCCCTCTTATGAAAGCCTGGCCCAAACCTTCGAGGGGATCCGCCTATGAGCTGTCCGCCCCCCTTTCACCGGCCGGTGATGGTTGCCCAGTGTCAGGAATACCTTACCCCTCGGGAGGGCGGCCTTTACCTGGATTGTACTGTTGGTGGAGGGGGACATGCCGAGGCTCTGCTGGTGCGAGCAGGCGTTACCGCTCGATTGATCGGCCTGGACTTGGACGATCAATCATTGACCGAAGCCGGGGCTCGCCTGGCTCCCTTCGGCGAGCGTGTCACCCTGGTCGCCGCCAACTTCGCCCGCGCCGGCGAGGTTCTGGCGCGTCTCGGGGCGGGAGCGGTGGATGGTTTGCTGGCTGATTTGGGCGTTTCTTCTTGGCAATTCGACCAACGCGAACGCGGTTTCACCTTCGCTCCGGATGTTCCCCTGGACATGCGTATGAACCAAAGCGGACAGCTTACCGCCGCCGAGATCCTCAATAGATGGCGTATTGACGAGTTGCAGGCTCTCTTTCAGCGTGGCGAGGTTCCTCGCGGTGTTCGCCTGGCTGCTGCTATCGTTGCCCAGCGGCGAGTTGCCCCCTTCCGCACTTCCACCGACTTGCTGCGTCTCTTAGAGGGGTTGGGATTGGCCAATCGTCGCACTTTCCACCCCGCCACCCTGGTCTTCCAAGCCTTGCGGTTGGCTACCAACCGCGAGCAGGAGAACCTAGCGCTGCTGCTTAGCCAACTTCCTGCCCTGCTTAAGCCGGGGGGGCGCTGCGTTTTCCTTAGTTATCACTCGCTGGAAGACCGTCCAGTGAAGCAGGCCTTGCGTGAGAGGGAAGCGGACGGTTCGATGCACATCCTTACCCACCGAGTTGTGCGCCCGTCGGAGGATGAGGTGAGATCCAACCCTCGCGCACGGAGCGCCAAGCTGCGAGCTGCGGAAAGGCCGGCCGCGTTGTGAACGTCTCCACGTTATCGGCCGCTCCGAACACCCCGCTCGAACACGCTGCCGCAAGGGCGGGTTTGAAACCCGCCCCTACAAATGCTGCCGCAGTTCGACGTCGGCCGCGCAGCCTGCTCTCTCTGGCCATCATCCTTCTGTCTTTGCTGTTGGTGGTGACCCTACTGGCGCAAGTTTACTTGACTGGCGCCACCATCGAGAGCAAACATCGCGAGGAAGTCACCCGTGCGGATGCAGCCGAGCTGGAAGTCCAAGTCTTCCAGCTGAAGAGCAGGCTGGAGCAACGCCTTACCCCGGTGGCAGTAGAGACCTTTGCCAAGCAGCAGTTGCAAATGGACTACGCACACACTGTCCCCCAGGCCGGTATCGTTTACTTGAACGAAGAAGACCGCGCCTTGTTCGCACAAGCAGCCTCCCCCGGCGATGGCGGCTACCCCTAAGGAATTCGTTTCGGGGAAAGCCCGCGTCACCTGGTTGCGAGTGATCCTCAGCGTCATCGTGGTAGCGCTCTTCGGCCGCTGCGCTTTCTTGCTGGTCGTCCAAGCGCCCGAATTGCGGGACCGGGTAGAGTATCAGCAGTCCTCGGGGGTAGAGTTTTTGTTGCCAAGGCGCGGCCAGATTCTGGACCGCAACGGCAAAGCGCTGGCCCAATCAGTGGAAGCCAGCCGCATTGACATCCGCCCGGCCGCCATTCCTCCCGAGCGGCAGGAGGAGGTGGCCACCTTCCTTGCCGAAGTCAGCGGAACTCCCACCTTGGCCACCGCTCTCCTCGAGAAGATCCGCGGGTCGCTCGTTCCCTTCCCTTTTCTGCGTCAAACAGATATGGCCATCGGTGAGAAGGTGCAGCAAGCCAACCTCCCCGGGGTGGACGTCTTCTCCTCCCAGAAGCGGGTCTACCCTTTCGGGCCGTTAGCGGCGCAACTGCTGGGATTCGTTCACTATGATTTCGGAGGAGACCAGCGCGAGGAGCTCTTCGGCCTGGAAGGTTTGGAACGGTCGTACGAGGATCAACTGCACGGGAAGAGCGGAAATGCAGTATATTTGCTTGGCCCGACCGGCGAACGGTTGCCGGTCGACCCGGTCGAACACACCCCCGCAATGAACGGAAATGACATCATCTTAACCATCGATAGTGTGGTTCAGAACGTCGCCGAGGATTCTCTGGAAAGGGC
>CAYXFH010000164.1:0-3712 GCA_964464245.1 uncultured bacterium | reverse complement strand
ATCACAGCCGCCATGCGCGCCTCCATGACATCTGCCGCTGCGGTTCCCATCTTCCGGTCCATCCACTGTTCGCCCACTCGCTGATATTCGGTGGGCGTTTTCACCTGAGCCAGGGCTGTTATCGGTGCCAGGACGAAGAACAAAAGCAGCACTGAGGTGAGGATTCTGATTCCTATTTTTTTCATATACATCACACTTCTTTCTATCACTAGAACATCACCTAAGACCGGTACATTCCCGGGGATTGCCGCACCGCCAGTCTGCGATGCGAAATAATTGAGCCGTTTTACTCGGATAAGAAGCGAATCTTTCGCTCAATTTCCCTTTCTTCATTAAATCCTCATTTTCGAAGCGGTATACAGGAAAGATGGCCGCGGAGAAATAGTCCGGAAGGAACAGGACTACCGCGGAACCGTAGAGAGGAGCAAACCGATGTGGGGATTTGGCTGTGGCTTGGGTTGGGGCGGTGGGATCGTGATGATCCTGGGCGGATTAATCCTTCTGGCCTTGGTGATCTGGTTGACCGTCTCCCTGACTCGCAACCAGGGCGGCCGGATGGAGCCTTCTAGAGGCAACGATCCGCGTCTCCTGGAGACCCTAAAACAACGTTACGCTCGTGGCGAGATCAGCAAAGAACAGTTCGAAGAATTGCGGCGCGACCTGATGGTCTGAGCCGCGCTCCTTCCACCCTCCTTTGGACAGGGCCGGGTGTCAGTACCCCGGCCCTCATGAGGGGAGGCTGCTTACGCGTCACGGAATCGTCATCACCTTTCTGTAATAAGGGCTCATTCTTTCGTACTTGAGGAGGCAATCATGGTGATCGGTCAGAGTCAGCGTCTCAAAGAAAAAACAAGGTCCAGCTTCGACTGGCAGGCTCCTGCCTACGACCGGTATTTCAGCCGTCACGCACGCGCGCTCCACGCCGGGGTCCTGGCCGAATTACGGACAGAATCCTTCCACAGCCTGCTGAATATTGGTTGCGGTGCCAGTGTCCAGCTGGATTTGCTGTGCTATGAAAAGGAGATCGCCCTGACCGGGATGTGGCGAGTGCTACGATCCAGAAACCGGCTGATCCTCTCCAATCTATGGCTACCAGAGCTGACACGGCGGCTGCCGAACGCCCTCCTCTTCCTTAGCCCTACCGGTGATGTGCGCGTCTACTCCGAGCTGAAATTGTCCGTCATGGTCAGACAAAGCGGCTTCACGGTGCGCCTGTGTGGGCGTGTCACGTGGCGCGGTTTCCTACCGGTGGCTTGCCTCCAAAAGGGGGGCCAACCGGCATGAACAAGCAGCGCTTCTTCATCCAGGGGATGCACTGCCCCTCCTGCGCCTTTCTCGTCGAGCGACGGCTGAAAGAGAAGGGGAACTTTCCCTTCGTACGGGTCTACCTGGCCCAGGAAGAAGTCGTGGTAGGGTATGCGTCCCGCCCTCCCAAGCTGACCCAAATGAACGAGTGGCTGCGCAAGGATGGGTATCGCCTGAGCGAACATCCCGCCAAAGTGCGGCCTCGCCTCCAACTCTGGCTGGTGGTAAGTCTGCCCTTGGCGGTGATCGGTTTTTTTCTCCTTGCCGAAAGCATGGGCTGGACTTCGGCGGTCAATATCACCGCCCAGTCCTCACTACCGGCTTTCTTCCTTTTCGGCCTGCTGGCCGGTTTCTCCAGTTGCGGCGCGCTGGTGGGTAGCCTGGTCCTCTCCCTCTCTTCCCGCTGGTCCCTTGCCACGGTAGGCAAAACCAAATCCCCCGCCAGCCTCCTACCTCACCTCTGGTTTCACCTGGGCCGACTGATCACCTATGTCTTTCTTGGGGGGCTATTGGGCTGGGTCGGCAGTGCCCTGCGCCTTTCGCCCCTCGTGGCCTCGTTCTTCGCTTTGGCCATGGTCCTGGTAATGGTTATACTTGGTATGCAGATGGTGGGGGTGCGTGCCCTGCAGCGACTTCCACTTTCTTTCACCGGCGGGATCGCGCGCCAAGCGGCGGGCATTGGCAGGGGCGACCGTAAGTTAGGTCCTTTCATGCTGGGAGCCTCCACCTTTTTCCTCCCCTGCGGCTTCACCCTCACCGCCCAGGGGTTGGCCATCCTCTCCGGCAATCCCCTCAACGGTGCCCTTATTCTCGGTCTCTTCGCTTTCGGCACTTTCGTTCCGTTGGCACTGATTAGTTTCACTAGCGCTCGCCTGTTGAACAGCCAGAGGTGGCGCGCGAGCTTCCTCAAGGCGGCGGGAGTATTGGTCCTTTTCTTCGCCCTTTTCACCTTCAATAATCAACTCAATGCCCTTGGCCTACCCAGCCTGAGCAACCTATTGGTTGCACCGTCGTCGGCCAGCGCTTTCATGACAAGCACGAAGGCCTCCGTCGCTGTCAGTCTGCCACCCATTTTGGACGGTGTCCAAGTGTTGAAGATGAAAGCCTCCTCCCGCGGCTATACTCCGAACGCCTTGGTGGTGCGAGCGGGCGTTCCGATCCGCTGGGAAATCGAGGACGTCGGCACCAGCGGTTGTACCAACGCTATAGTCTCGCGCAACCTTTTCACAGGCGAGAGCGACTTGACGCTGGGGCAGACCAGCGTAGTAGAGTCCACGATCCCCCGCCCGGGGGAATACAAGTTCAGCTGCTGGATGGGGATGATCTGGGGCAGCATCGAAGCGGTGGAGGTCAGCAACCCTTGAACACCGGCGCGAAAGATGAAAAAGACACGGCCTTGGTGAGACAGCGCTACAACCGCGCCTCCCTCATGTACGATGTGATGGAATGGCCGATCGAACGGATGGCTTTTCGTCATTGGAGGCGGGCTCTGCTACACGATCTGGCAGGGCGTGTATTGGAGGTGGGAGTGGGGACCGGCAAAAACCTTCCCTACTATGATTACAGCCGGATTCAACTGACGGGGGTGGACCTCAGCGAAGGGATGCTGCGGAAGGCAAGTGCCCTGGCAGTCAGGCGCGACTTCCCAGCTGACCTACGCCAGATGGACGCCGAGCACCTTGATTTTCCGGACGGAACCTTCGACTCGGTAGTCCACATGTTCGTCCTTTGCTCAGTACCCCATCCGACGGAAGTACTGCAGGAGATTGCTCGGGTGCTGAAACCCAATGGACGCCTCCTGATGTTGGAACACGTCCTCAGCCAGATCCGGCACATCGCCCGCATGCAGCACTGGATGGACCCTCTCACCAGCCGGATCATGGGAGCGCACATGGATCGCGATACCATCGGCAAGATCCGGCTCGTTGGTTTTTCCATCGTGCGCGACGAGAGGCTGCTGCTGGAGGATGTCTTCCGACGCCTGGAGTGCCGGGTTCAACCACCGGTTTCCATCTCAACCGTTCCTGGTCGTGGTACTGGCGAATCGGATCAACCCCAAGAGTCCTCTCCTTCTTCACCCAATCTTCATCCTTCCCTTGCTATAAAGAGAGGATCGAATTCATAGCATTTATTTCCATTGAAAGGGCGTGAATAGGACGATGAAATCGGAGCCAAACTACAAGGTGACGCTGAAGATTGAAGGAATGACCTGCTTGTCCTGTGTGAGCCACGTCGAGCAGGTTCTCGGCGCGCTACCCGGGGTGGCTAAAGTTGTCGTCAATCTGGAGGTTGGCAAGGCCAGCGTGGAATACCAGCTAGGGACGGTCACACTCCGGACGATGTCCAAAGCGGTCGAGGAGATCGGTTATCAGGTAATAGCGGAGCGGATCCAGCTACAGATAGTGGG
>CAYXFH010000163.1:0-5921 GCA_964464245.1 uncultured bacterium | reverse complement strand
TCTAGCTTCCGGTGTCATCCGCCTAAGCCCCTTTGCAGACAAACCGGGTCGCCCCCGCGCCGGTGAAGTGACCGCTCTCTTTTACACCCAGGGGACAGTCTTTGGGGCGCTAGAGGGAGAATTGAGCATTGAATCGGTGGGGGACGATCAGACTCTTACCGGCAGCTTTCAGTTGACTGCAATCGCCCTCTCCGATCCTAACCGAACGGTGCGCCTGCGCGGCTGGTTTCGCCGCATCCCCCTCTACCCACCGCCCCTTCCGTCAGGGGAAGTGACCTCAAGGGTTGACCAAGGTTTAGTGGAGTCGGAACCTTCTTTCGAAGACAGGCTTTGCCTTCTGGGTCAAGATCGAGAAGGGAAGGTCTCCTCATTAAAATAGAAATAGGATCAAGTAGGGCGGATATTGGGATCAAGGCCTTCCTCCTGGGTGGCCTTCGGTGGTTTAATATCTATTGAGGAATACAAGAAAGGAGGAAAGAGATGAGTTTCATTGAGCTCCTAATGTCGATTCTAGCGGCTATTTGCAGCGCGATCCTGGCCTGGTTCACCATTCGCATCCCCTGATCTTCAGCAGGATCTTCATAAGAATCAGCGGCAGGCACTCCGCTTTCGAAGGATTCATTCCTGCCGTTTTTTAACTTGTCCTTTTTGGCTGTTCAGGAACTATGGCAGCGCCGAAAGGATGAAGTTGCTCCTTGTCGATCGGTGGGTGTTCATCGCCCCCCTTTTTTGCAGGTTATTCCATTGCAGCGATCGAGGAACCGGTTTTGCATCTGTTAGAATAAGCTCGAGCGGTCTCCGGCGGAACGCCGGGCTCTCTTCAATTCAATGCTAGGAGGGTAATCGGGTGAACAAGAATCGGATTCGACAGGGGATCCTGGCGGGGTTCCTTGCCATCGTTTGTCTTCTGCCCATCTCGGGCTGGGCTGTCGCGGCGACCCAGATTCCAGCAGCCGCGCCGGTTGCGCCGAGCGATAACGCAAGCGCGGCGGTCGATGCCGGGAGTCTTGATGGAGCGCCCATTCCAATCGACCGCAACCGCATCAAAATGGTCATCTACCCCAGCTTCGGCAACCCGGCTATTCTCCGTTGCGGGGACCAGTTGACCGTCGAATACGATCCCCGCGACCAGAACTGGAGCCTGCCGTTTCCGGTCTACCAAGAGTTCACTGCCTTCTTGCGAACCTCCAATGGCGCCTATCCGCTGACCAAGACGCTGCGTGTCGACGGGTTCACCGTTGGGTACAGCGCCCAGTGGCCGGAGTACGCGCAAGCGCGGAACGCCAATGCCCGCATCTACCTGGTGAAGGTCACCATTCCCGCTGATGTGCCCTTCGACCTTTATGACCTGAGCATCAGCGGCAAACGCCAGGGCGGGGTCTGGTTGCTCGACTCCCAGCCGCACGCCGTCTCCGTGGTGGCGCAGTTCAAAGATGACTACACCTTCGTTCAGATGACCGATATTCACGTTTGGGGGCCGGAGGCGAAATACCCGGGCGCCAGCACGCAAGACAAGAACTACCGACACGCCGCCTACAGCGAGGCGGATGGCTACGGCGCGGCCTACTACAGCAAGGCCATCGCCCAGGTGAATTTGACCAATCCGGACTTCTGCGTCTTCACGGGGGACTATGATTTCTCCCAGAAGTGGCTTTACAAACAAAACTATGCGGAGTTTCCGGCCTATCGCAACACCATCTTCGGGGGACTCGCCTACGAGCCCTACTTCGAAATGGATTGGTTCTACCAAGAGACCATGAAGCTGGACGTGCCGGTCTTCATAACACCTGGCAACCATGATAGCTATGCCCGCTATAACTTCTTAAACACCAAGCTGGAAGAGGACTACATGAATTCCTGGCGAAACCTCTTCGGTCCCCAGTATTTCTCCTTCGACTACGGGCCGAACTTCCACTTCCTGTCCGTAAACAGCAATGACTGGAGCTCCTCCCAACGCAATCTGCACTGGGCCATCCCAAACGTGACCCTGGCCCCCGGCAAATGGCAAGGACAACTGTTGGGAGGCGGGGATCCCTTCAAGACCGGTTGGTCGCAGGCGCGGGAGGATGCCATTCAATTGAGCGCCTTGACCGGCCAGTTGGCCTGGCTGCGCGATGACCTGATCGCTCACCAGAGCGCCAAGATGCGGGTGGTGGCGATCCATCACGACCCCTGGCGAGACGCTGGGTCCGGCATGATGTTCGACGATGCCTCGATGTTTGGCATTGGCTTCGGCGGGAAAGGCGCTGGGCGCCTCGCTCTGATCAAGCTGTTGCGGCAGTTCCGAGTGGCGCTAGTGGTCAGCGGACATGAACACTCAGACTCTTACGGGACGATTCCCTGGAGCGCCGGCGGAGGGGAAGTGAAGTTCGTCAACACCACCTGCACTGAGTTCAACGACGCCCCCAATATGCTGGACCCGAAATTTGATCAGATGTGGTCCTGGCCTGGCTACCGTCTCGTGCGCATCGTCGGGGAACAGGCGCTCAACTTCGCCTACGCAGTCGCGCCAGATGCAAAAGGGAATCCGCTGCCCTACTCTTTCCCATTCTATGTGAACACCGTTATCGGCGGCCCAACAAACTATGCTAATCTCACCACTCCAGCCTTGGAAACTGCCTGGTCAATCCGGCCGGGAAATGTGCAAACGGTGAGTTGCACGATTGCCAACCACCTAACAGGCGCCCCGATTTTCCCCGGCGGACCCTGGAGCGGGGATCTGCGGAACGCCTTCCTGGAGTTCCCGATGCCGCTGCTGGCCGGCCATCTTTACTACACCATTAGTGGGGGAGTCTTCGGCGAGATCTACGACAGCGGCGCCCACCGCATCTACCAGGTCGCCACCGATGTCCTCCACGCGCCTGATGCGCAAAACCCCACGGCGGTTCAGGTTTCTCTCCAGCCCAGCCTTCTCCCCGACTTGATCGCTCCTACCTGCGCGCAATTCCTCATCAACGGCGGAGCGAAGAGCGCCTCCAACCCACTCGTCAACCTCACCAACGATGCCGTCGATCTGGGAGGCTCGGGGCTGCTGGATATGCGCATCGCCAATGACGATGCCACTTTTACCGGCGCCGTCTGGCAGCGCTACCAATTATCCACCGCCTGGACGCTGGCGCCCCAACCGGGACTCCGCACTGTTTTCATCCAGTTCCGGGATGCCGCCATGCCGGGCAACCTCTCTCCGATCTACCAGACTACCATCAACTTTATTCCGTAACCAGAGAGCGATTTGATCAAGCCCTGCGGGGTTCGCTCACTCCGCAGGGCATTGACCTCAGGTTTCCGGGTTCCCCCCGTCGTGCATTCGGGCGTACCCTTCCCACCAGGTCTCGTGATGCTGAAAGCTTTGGCGGGCCGATTCCTCGGAGATCCCCAGCGTCCCTGCGATCATCCGCCAAGCGCCGCTGCTCAGTTCATCGAATTTTACCCGCGCAGCCTCCACGATCACCGGCAGGAGAAGCTCGCTAATGCCGCGGTATTCGGCGATGGCTGCCTCCAATTGGGCGATCTCCGTATCCGTGAAGGAATAGAGTAGGCCTCCCTCAGTCACCGAAATCCGTTTTAGGATGGTGTAGCGGGGGATCTTGAGTAGGATGTCGCAGCTCGACTCATCCCTCACCTGCTGCCCAGCCCGATAATGGAGGCGTTGGGTGCGGATGCTCCCATCGCGATCGATAAGGGACCAGCGAAGGTCCCGCGCCAACCATTGCGCACCCTCCATTCGCTCCAGCAACCTTCCCATGGCAAAGACCAAGAGACTCGTTCCTCGCCTGAGCAGATCCAGCTTCTCCCGTTCATCGGCTTTCTCCAAGTGGTCCAGCAGGAGTGCCTCCAGCCCGCTGGGCGCCAGGAAGCAGCGTCCCCAGGTGTAGGAGCAAGATGGGTCCGACCAGCCGAACCCCTGCACACTTCGATCGAAAGAGTGGTTTGGAGCGAAGCGGGGATCGTCCTCGGCTCGGTGGCAAGTCACCTCCAGGGGCAGGGCAACTCTTTCCAACTGCTGGGTGAAACCGTCGAAGAGAGGGTTCAGCATCTCCCCCTCCAAGGAAGGAACGTATTTTCCATAGCCTCATTGTACCAACCGGCAACCCTGTTCAGACATCAGTGCGTTTCTTCACATGGCGCCCCGATAACGGTAAACCATCCTTGGGACATAGCGGAGTATCGGTGATGTAAAAACTCCCTCTCCCCATGTTCGCGCTACTATAATATGGATAGATGACAGTTTTGACTGAATAAAGGAGGAAGATGATGAGCAACAGAATTTTAGTCGCCTACGCCAGCCGGGCCGGCTCCACCCAAGAGGTAGCCGAAGCGGTGGCAAAAGCCTTGCGCGAGCAGGGTCAGGAGGTGGATGTCCGTGCGGTGCGAGAAGTCCGTTCCCTCGAACCCTATGCTGCCGTGGTGGTGGGCTCGGCCGCCCACCTTATGCGCATTTACGCTGATGCGGTCAGTTTCGTCAAACAGCACCGGGCGGCGCTGCAAAACATGCCGACAGCTTTCTTCGTCTCCTGCATGACGATGAAGGAAGACAACGAGAAGAACCGCGAGACAGTATCGGGATACCTGAAGCCGCTCACCGCCCTGGTCAGCCCCGCGGCGGTAGGCCTCTTCGCCGGGAAGATGGATGCGTCCAAGGTCGGCGGTCTAATGGGAGCGATGATGAAGAAGGCCAAAGTGGAGGATTGCCGCGACTGGGAGGCTATTCGGGCTTGGTCTGCCGGCTTGCCCGCGGTGTTCTTTCCCAACCCGCCCAGCTCACCGTAGGGAGCTTCCGCCAGAGCGTTCCACTTTTCCCGCCTTGCCGTGAGAAAATGAGCCGTTCCATGGCAGATGAGTGACTTGAAGCCGGCAAGATTGTCCTGCCGGAGAGGAGATCAGAGATCGATCAGTTTCATCTCAACCAGAGATGGAACCTTATTTCCATCCCTATGATCACCGATCCCTCCTCTCCGGTGGTGTTCGCCGATCGACCGCAGCTTTCTGCTATGATCGAGGGCAGGATGTGTACCGGCCACCCTAATGCCTTACGCTGCTGCCATCACCCAAAGCCTGGCTGGCTTTCAGCCCTTCCCGGCCTCTTGCGGCAACCCGGCCTGCGTCCTGACCTTCCTCTCGCGAGACGGGGCTACCCAGGTATAAAGGCAAGGGGCGCCGGTGATCGTCCAACCGCCAAATGCTGCTATACGATTCTGCTCTACTCGAATAGAATAGTTCATACAAATCGATAGCCAGGGGGTTTAGATGGAAGCGAGCAAAACAACGGCAGGGAAGATCAGCGAAGGAACGGTCCCTTCACTGATAAAAGGTTCGGCCCAGCGGTTTGGCGAGAAGTCCGCTCTCTACCGGAAGGTCCAAGAGGGCTGGGTTGGCATGTCTTACACCGCCTTGGATCATGCCGCCACCTGTTTTGCCTTTGGATTGATAAATCTCCTGGGCGTGCAAAAAGGAGACCACATCGCCCTGATCGCCAACAATCGCATGGAATGGATGATCGCCGACCTCGGCATCCTCTACGCGGCGGCAGTCGACGTCCCGCGCGGCTCGGATACGCCCACCGAGATCCTGCAGACCATTGTTCGCCATTCCGATGCTCGCATCGCCATCTTGGAGAACGCCGGGCAACTGGAGCAGATGCGGCCACTGTTGGGGGAATTGGACCGGCTCATCTTCATTGATCCGCCGGCTTCAACGCAAGAGATACCGATCCGCTGGCATAGTCTGGCGGATTGCCTGGCTGAAGGAGAGCGTGATTTCGCACAGGCCGAGAAGCTCGTCGGGCAGCGCCTTGCTCAACTTCAACCCGATGACCTGGCTACCATCATTTATACTTCCGGCACCACTGGGAACCCAAAAGGCGTGATGATCGCTCATCGCAACTACATGCACAATGTGGAGACCGTTCCGGGCATCCTGGG
>CAYXFH010000162.1:0-12300 GCA_964464245.1 uncultured bacterium | reverse complement strand
ATCAACGCCGCGGGGTGTTAACGGGCATCTTCGGCAACGGATCGTGCGCGGTCGTGAGGAGCGGGAGAGCCTCCCAGCTCATTTTCCCAGGCAGCAAGCCGGGAGTTGCGGAGGTTAAGTTGACAATTGAACAACGTCCCTTACCAATCTCCCGCATCGGCAGAGTTCTGTGCTAGACTCTTCGGCAGATTTCTGTTTGAACAATACTTGCTCAAGGAGGATGCACAGCATGGCAACATTGTCGGTTTTTCGGTTCGAGACCGCGGATGGTGCGGAAAAAGGGTTGGAGACGGTGAAGGAGCTGCAGAAAGAGAATCTTATCCAACTGCATGACGCGGCTATCGTCACCTGGCCGTTCGGAACCAGGCGGCCGAAGACCCACCAGTTGGTCAACACAGCAGGCGCTGGCGCTCTCGGTGGAGCCTTCTGGGGACTGCTCTTTGGGATGATCTTCTTCGTACCGTTCGTCGGCATGGCGGTAGGTGCGGCAATAGGGGCCATGTTCTCCGGTTTTAAGGATTTTGGCATCAGTGAAAGCTTCGTCAAAGATGTCCGCGCCAAGGTCACGGAAGGCAGTTCCGCTTTGTTCCTTCTGACCAGCAACGCCGTTGAGGACAGAGTGATTGACGCTTTCAAAAAGCTGCCAAAATTCGAGCTCCTTTCTACCAGCCTTTCCAAAGAGGAAGAACAGAAGCTTCGGGACGCCTTCGGCGAGTAAGAGAGCAGGCCGGGGGCAGCGCGAACCCACCGCGTCTGCTCGTTAGCCTGGTGCATGAACTGAGGCCACAGCCATTCTGAATGAGAGAACGACTGTGGCCTTCCCAACTCGTAACTTTTTGCGTTCCAGTTGACAATTGAACAACGTCCCTGAACTAGAGCTTCAGCACGGAGACGTTCTCGCCTTCCTCTACCCGGCCGTCGTCAACGAAGCCGAAAGCGTGGTAGAAGGGGCCAGGCGATCCCTCGCCGGGATGGTAACTGAGGAGCAGCTCCTTCGCCCCGGGGAGTGTTTTCACATGCTCCACTATCAGCGCCAGAGCCTTCCAGCCGAAGCCGCGGCGCTGGTAGCGCCGGTCGATCATGAAACGCCAGAGGAAATACTCCTGCTTCTCCCGGTCGTCGCTGAGCATCAGAAAGCCTATCGGAATCTCATTCGCGTAGATTGCCCGGAACCAGGCCACATCGCCGGCAAAGTGCGCTTGGGCAATCGACTTGGCATTGGTCGCGACAAACTGCCGCTGATTCTCATTCACCTCCAGGGCGAGGATCTCCCCAAGTGTCTCTTTGTTGATCTCGCGCAAGCTAATCACTGCATCAGATGGGATCACTATCTCGTCGTTCAACTCTCTGCTCTCCTTTTTTCCCCACTGCGGCATTGCCGCCCACCATAGTCAAGCCGTATATGACCACGAAGTAGCTGGCCAACGAATCGTTTTGGAATGCTTGTAGATTAACGATTTCGCTATATTGACACTCTCAGGGGACTCTATGCAATAATCCCTAAAAGTTCTCAAACGAAACGTGTTTTCAGTTAGCACAACAGTGCCACGAAAGGAAACTGGCGGATGCGAGCCATATTTTACAAGAACGAGTTAGACGAACACGACAGGGAGCTGAAGGCCGTCGCTCAAGCCCATTGCAATGTAGGACGAAACCCGATTTGTTTGGCCCTTCGCTTCGCCGGCGAGAAGCGAGCCAACCCGATCATCGAGAACCGCTACCCGCTGGAACGGATCAATGACGCCCTCCAACGGATCATCGACCGCAAGGTCAAGGGCCGCAGCGTCATTGTGATGGACTGAGCAACCTTGCCGATCACCGTATTCTTCAATATTCCCGGTGTGACCAAAGGCCGCTACCAGGAAACAGTGGTGGAGGATGACGTCCCTTCTCCGCCGACTATAGAATCCATCTTTCACCGGTTGGTCGAGGGCAGCCGTGCGCCTATTGCCGACCTGCTGGCTTCCGGCCAATGGAAAAAGGATTACCTGATCATCCTCAACGGAACCCTGACCCGGGATCCCGGGAACCAGTTGCACGACCAGGATCGGGTTTTGATCACCACCATTATGGGCGGTGGCTGACCTGAAGGATGGCATGCGCGAAAATGAAGTCAATCTCTTGGAGGAATGAATATGAAGTTTAAGTTGTTGGATATCAACTTGACGGAGAAGACGGTCGGACTCATGGAAATCCCTGCCGAGACAATCCGCAAATACATCGGGGGGCGGGGATTGGGAGGAAGGCTCCTGCTCGATCTGCTGCCAGGGAAAATCGATCCCCTGGGGCCGGAGAATGTGATGATTTGGCTGGCTGGGCCCTTGACCGGTTCCCTGGTCCCGGGCTGCACGAAGCACGCCGTGTTCACCAAATCGCCGCAAACAAACGGGTTCGTCGACAGCTACTCCAGTGGCGGAGTCGGTTTCCAGATGGTCTATGCCGGATACAAGGGGTTGATCGTGCGCGGAAAAGCACAATCCCCCTCCTATCTCTATATCCGCGACGACCGGGTGGAGATCCGCGATGCCTCCCACTTGTGGGGACTCGATTCCTATGAAGCTTCCTCCCGCCTATTGAAGGAATTGGGTGAAGAGGGCTTCGGGCATGCCGCGATCGGACCCGCAGGTGAGAATTTGGTGAAGTTTGCCTGCATCAACAACGATTTCTACCGCCAGTCAGCCCGAGGCGGGGTGGGCGCGGTAATGGGCTCCAAGAACCTGAAAGCCTTGGTGGTGAAGGGCACGGGTGGCGTTCCCTGCCGCGACATTCCCGGTTTCCTTGCCTTCAACAAGCAGAAACTAGCGGACGCCAAGATCAGTGGCGGCGCCGCGGCGCACAAGAGAGCCGGCACTGCCATCACCTTCGATGCAACGCAGGCGGCAGGCATGCTCCCCACCAAGAACTTCCAGTTTGGGACCTTCCCACCGGCAGATGGGAATCTCGATTCGGCCGGGGTGATCAACAAAGCGAAGGCCTCGGTGGCTTGCCTTGATTGCCCTGTTCCCTGCGGCATGATCCTGGAGTGCACCGACTCCGCGGGGAAGGTCTTCCGCTTGGAAGGTCCCGAGTACGAGACGACTGGACTGTTGGGCTCCAACCTGGGCATTAGCAGCATGGATGCGGTGGCGGAAGCCAACATGCTCTGCGACACACTGGGGATGGACACAATCGCCGTCGGAGCAGCCATCAGCTTCCTGATGGAAGCCAATGAGAAAGGGATGATCCCTGCTGAGTTCGCAGAACAGGCCGGCATCAATTTTGGAGATATCGAGGGAACTTTGCGGTTGGTGAAGGATATCGCCTACCGCCAGGGCATCGGAGAATGGATGGCGGAAGGGGTCGCCTATCTGGCCGAGAAGATCGGCCAAGGTTCCGAGCGCTTTGCCATGCACTCGAAGGGCCTGGCTTTCCCGGCTTACGATCCCAGACGAGCCTTCGGGGCAGGTCTGGCTTATGCCGTCTCTCCCCGCGGAGCCTGCCATCGACGCGCTTGGCCTCCCGCACTGGAGGTCTTTGGGGATGTGCCTCCCTATACTGCCGAGGGAAAAGGAGTGGCCATCAAGGGGCTCTACGACGAACGGAATATCCTCCATTCCCTCATCGCCTGCGACTTCCAGGGTTTCGCTGTACCCGTCTCACTGGCGGAATTCGCCAAATATCTGCGCTTGGTCACTGATCTGGATTACTCGGACGAGGAGCTTGCGCACATCGCCGACCGCGTGGAAACGACGATCCGAATGTTCAACGTGCGAGAAGGAATGTCCCGCAAGAACGACACTCTCCCCGGCCGTGTCTTGGACGATCCCATGCCGGATGGACCCGCTGCGGGACAACACATCACCCAAGCCGGCCTGGATCGCATGCTGGATGACTACTACCAGAGCCGCGGTTGGGACAGCAACGGCATTCCAACCAAGGAAACTTTGGCCAAATACGAGATTGAAGAGGGACTGCGGTGAAACTGCGATTTAATCAAAAGGAATGTGTTGGATGTGAAATGTGCTCTCTCGTTTGCACACTGACCCACGAGGGAGTCACCGGGCTCGAGCAGGCCAGGATCAAGATCGCCCGCAACTACCCATCCTTGATGGACCCACTGTTCAAGGCCGCCTTCTGCCAGAATTGCGCCAACGCCGAATGCATTGCGGCCTGCGCTGTCGGCGCCCTGGTTGAGGATGCGGAAGGAATCGTGCGCCTCGACCCGGAAACATGCATCGGCTGTGGAACCTGCGTTGAGGCTTGTCCCTTTCATGCCATCTGGATGGACGCGAAGACGGAAAAAGCCTTCAAGTGCGACCTCTGCGGCGGAAAACCGGAATGCGTCGGCTATTGCCTGCACGATGCCTTGAAATTCGAGTAGCTCAGATAAGATAGCGGAATCTGCGCCAAACTGACCGGTGCTAACATTCTTATCTATCAGCGTAGGGGTCACGGCATGCCGTGACCCCTACGCGTGAGGCTCGCTGAGTGACGGGTTCAAGCGGCAGGGAGAAGGTAATCTTCCAGGACGAACACATCGAGAACCGGCTTCAAGCGTGCCAGTTGCCTGTCGTTGGTCACCAATGCTCTCGCCTTCTCGACCAAGCAAGTTGCTGCCTGGATAGCGTCTGCCGGCCTCAAACCGAAACGCGCGCGAAGTTGAGACGCTTTTCTGGCCACATCGCGGTCCACATCCCGCATTGTGAGGTGAGGGAAGTGCACCAGGAGGATCTCGTACTGTTGCGCGATCTCCGATTGATCCATTTGCCAGGGTCGGACTGTCACTTCCAAAAGCGTGATGGTGGACGTCACTGCCGCCCATTTTCCCTCCTCCACGCCGGCCAACACTTCTCGTACCAGGTCGCGATAGCGAAGATTCTCTTCCAAGTGGTAGATAAATATGGACGTGTCTAACCCTACCAGAGAATAAGCGCCTAGGGCTTGCTGAAGTCGTCCCATGCGTCTCGTTCCCGGCTGATGTATTGATCAGTCTCCACTCCCTCCCAAATCTCCTTGTGCAGGCCACACAAGACGTCCGTATAACTGGATGGCTCGGGCAGCAATACGATCATCCCTTCTTGCACTTCCACTAACAAGCGATCCCCACCATGGATCCGCAACCGTTCACGGGCTTCACGGGGAACAGCGATCTGAAAACGCTTGCTTACTTTCACTGTCACTTGTTCTGCCATCACTTCTCCTTTTTGCTAAGCATGATCGTATTATACCCGTGTAAATGACAGTGTCTACCACCTTCTTCCGCGCTTTATCTAATAGTGCGCCTACTGCCCTTCCAAGGTGGCTGGTCTCTCCCATACCCCTTCCCTTTGCTGGTAGAAGGAGTCGATCTGTCGGGCGAAATCGCGCAGGCTCCAGCGCAAGGATCGCGGTTCCAGCACTTCTACCGCCCGCCCCAATCCCAGGAGAAAGGTGCGGGCTTGCTCCGGTGTCTCGAAGCTCAACTCCCCTCCTACCCACCCATCCGCGTCGACCGCTCCGGCTCTCCAACCGGGAGCGCTGCGGCCAATGAGGTTAGGCAATCTCAGCAACAAGTCGGGATTGACCCGAACCTTCACCAGGATGGAATCGCGCTGCGCATTCACAATGGCGCACCAGCGGTTCCAAAACTGCTCTAACTCGAAACCGTCGGGTCGCGCAGCCGCCTCTGAACAGACCTCGACTGCCACCAGGCGGGAGACACGAATCACCCGAGGAAATCCCTCCACATCGCCCACCAGGTACCATTGGTCGGCTTTGGCTACCAATCCCAAGGGATTCACCCTCCTCCTGATGACTGTATCGAAAGGATCCAGGTAGATCAGGTCCAACTGGCGATTTTGCCAAAGGGCCTGTTGTACGGTCATAAGGAAGGGGGGCGGCGCCTCTGGACCCGACCACGAGGTAGCATCCAGGTAAAGGCGCTGTCGCATGCTCTCCTCCACACCTCGGTTCGAGACGGCAAGCGCCGCGGAAAGCTTGCGCAGGGCTGCCTGAAGGGTTGAGCCAAATCCCAGTTGTTGCAACGGAAGGGGAACGCGAAGAGCAAAAAGAGCCTGCAGCTCCCCCTCGGTAAGACCAGTCAGGTTCGTTCGGTAGTGCTCCGCCAGCGCGCAGCCGCCTCCCGGGCCTCGATCGGCAAAGACCGGAACGCCGGCAGCGCTTAAGGCGTCCAGGTCACGGTAAATGGTTCGCACCGAAACTTCCAGCTCCTCGGCTAATCGAGCAGCGGTCGTTCGGCCTCTGGCCTGGAGGATGAGCAGGATAGCAAGCAGTCGGTCGGCACGCATTTTTTTCATCCTATCATAATTCATGACAGAAGATGTCAGCATTTCTCTGGTACGTTATCCCTGTTCCTTCGCAGGAACGCCGCCGAGTCCTGTCCCACGAAAATTATCGTGGGCGTGTGAAGCAACGAAAGGAGAGTCGAACATGGAGATTGATGTGCGGATTGAGGAGCTGCCCCCGATGCGGGTAGCATCTGCTGTCTCTTTTGGGCCATCGCCGGAAGAGAAGGCCTGGGAGAAACTGGAAGCATGGGCGAAAAGTAAAAGCATTCCTTTGGAAGGGGTGCGGTCCTTCGGCTTCGACAACCCCTCTCCTTCTCCGGGGAGCCCGAATTACGGGTATGAAAAGTGGCTGGAGGTCGGACCGCAAGCAGAAGGAAGCGGCGAGATTACGATCAAGGATTTCCCAGGGGGGCGTTACGCTGTTACCCGAGTCGTCGGGGTAGACGACATCT
Organism: uncultured bacterium; assembly: GCA_964464245.1. Lineage (GTDB taxonomy): Bacteria > Caldisericota > JANLFM01 > JANLFM01 > JANLFM01 > JAPLHV01. The sequence goes on along the minus strand of CAYXFH010000162.1, from coordinate 5,582 downwards.
TTCCGACCTGGCGGAAGCTGGTAGCCTGGTGCGAGGATAGCCCATACACCATCGGCGGGGGACAATGCCTGGAGGAGTTTATCGAGGCAAAGCTGGATGACCTGGAGTCGCTAACCCTGGACCTCTGCCTGCCTATCGTCGAGGCGCCGGCTATTCGCGCATGAACTAGTCAAGTCTCGATAGCGCAACAAGTTCATCTGCTCCTTTTTTACTGCTCCATGACCGGCGCGGGATTGCCTAACTCAATCCCGCGCCTCAGGTGATGTGGTTCTTGATGATCCGCCATACAATGAGGTTGAAATGCAACCTGATCATCTTCATCTTGCCGGACAAATTGCCGAGCTCTTCGCCTCGCTGCAAGAGGTCGAAGCCGTCGCTCTGGGCGGGTCGCGCGCTAGCGGCGCCTCGGACGAATCTTCCGACATCGACTTGTACGTCTACACACGCGCCGAGATCCCCCTCGAAAACCGCCAGGAAATCGTCGAGCGATCCGGCGGCGCCACGGAGACCAGCATGGATATGAACTACTGGGGTCTGTGCGATGAATGGGTCCATGCTCCCACCGGCATAGAGATCGATATCTCCTACTTCGAGGCGAGCTGGATGGAAGAACGGCTGGATCGGGTCATCCACCGGCGCCAGGCCAACCTCGGTTACACCACTTGTTTTTGGCACACCATCCGCCGGTCCATTGCCTTGAGAGACCCCCGCGGATGGTTTTCGGCATTACAAACCCTTTGTCAAAGCGAATACCCGGAAGCGCTGCGGCAGAACATCATCGCTCTCAACTATCCGGTGTTGCGCAGCATCATTCCGTCCTACTCCAACCAACTTGACAAAGCGATCAAGCGCCACGATCTGGTCAGCGTCAACCATCGCCTGGCGGCTTTGTTTGCGTCCTATTTCGATATCCTATTCGCCCTGAACAGGCAGTTGCATCCCGGCGAAAAGCGTTTGCTCGAGCTGGCGGCAGCCCACTGCGCCAAGCTTCCATCGCAGATGGAAGCGGATATCGCCGCCATCCTGCAAAGCGCTTCTGGCAACCTGTCTGGTTTTTCAGCAGCCATTGCCCGCCTGCTGGATGGTCTGGATCGATTGCTGGACGATGAAGGGTTTGTCTGTGCTAGCGACTGCCGCCGCGTTCTCCGCCTTTAGGCGCTTCCGCGGGGCTTGCGCTCCGGCAGCATCCGGCCTGGCAGGAAGAAACTGAGGAGAAAACCGAGCAGGCCCAACACCCCGATCGCCGCCACCGCGTCGCGCAGCGACTTATCCCGAGCTTGAGCGTTGATTTTCACCATTTCGTTTTCGATGGGTTGGGGCTCGTCCTTAGTCTTCAAATAAGCGGTCAGCTCAGCATCGCTTACTGTCTGGGCGTCTTTTTCAGCCGCCAGCTCCAACGTGGGCTTGTCCGCCGCCGGCAAGACGGCGCTCTGGTTGATCCCGAAGGAAAGGCCGGAGATCAGGACTGCAATCAACACTGCGCCGGCCACCGCCGTGCCCAAGGCACTGCCCAGGTTGGCGAAAGCGCGATTCAGCCCGGAGATATCTCCTTGCTCGCTGATCGGTACGGAGGATTGAACCAGGTTCAACAGTGGAGCCGTGGTCAGCCCCAGGCCAATCCCGACGATGATCAACCCTGGCATCACGCTTATGCTGGTGGAAGAAGAGCTCATCGTCAGGCCGACGACCAGGATCCCGATTGAGGTGAACAGCAGGCCGGCAGACACCGCCAGCTTGGGTGTGAATCTGGACATCACCTTGCTGACTTGTGTGGCCACCAGGATCAAAGCGATCGTCAGCGGTAAAAGAGTGAGACCCGCCTGGAAGGCATTGAAGCCCAGGCCGATCTGGAGGAAGAGCGGCACCACAAACAGCACACCCGCCTGCATGAACATCTGCACGATAATGACCGGCAAGCCGATGCTGGCCGCACGCAATTTGAAGATGGCGAGATCGATCAATGGTTGCTTTTTTGCCCGCACCCGCTGCCCTTGCCACAGCACGAACAAGGCCAGGATCACCAGCCCGATCAAGACGAAAACGATCACCGGTGAAATCCCCCCTTGGGGGATCAGTTGCGTGTTCCCGATGAGGAATGCTTTGCGTGCCGTCAGCCAGCCATAGACGCTGGCCTGCAGGATCCCCATGACTACGAAGGCGAGTCCCAGGGCCGACAGAACAGCGCCCAGGAGGTCCAGCCTGGGACGCGCGCCTTCTTCCTTCGGAACAACCAGTTTGCGCGAAAGAAATACCACGATAAGAACAACCAGAACCTCCATGGCGAAAGAAGCCCGCCAACTCACGAAGGTGGTCAGGAAACCGCAAATCAGAGGCCCAAGAGCCGCTCCGGCCGCCGCTGCCATGCCGATCATGGCGTAGCCGCGCACCCGGGCTTTACTCTCGGGGAAGAAGATGGCGATCATAGAGAAGATGGCCGGGATCATCAGGGCTGAGCCGATGCCCTCCAGCAATGACCAGCCGGTGATCATCAAACCCAGGTCGGGGCTTAGAGCGGTGGTCAAGGCGCCGATGCCGTAGAGGATGATGCCCAGGGTGAAGGTCCGTTTCCACCCCCAGATGTCGCCCAACTTGCTGCCGATGATCATGAACGCCGCCATCACCAGTGAATAGGTGGTCAGAGCGGCTTGGACACCGGTAACGGTGGTGTGCAAATCTTGCACGATGCGGGAGACAGCCACGTTCATGGCGGTGGTGTCGTAGGCGTTGATGATCTGAGCCAGCCCCAGTACAAGCAGGATGAATCCCGCCGACATGGCCTGCTTGCTAATGGGCGCTTCCTTCCGCACTGACGCTTGGTTGGTCTTCTCCATTCCTTTTCCCTTTCCCGGGTTTCCCCGCAAACACGGTCCGATCAAGTGCCGCGATACTTTACCTACCTATTATGCATTGTACGCTAATATGATAGCGCCTGGCATCTGTGTGAAAAACAAGCGATCCAACCGCCAGGCCAGGTTCCAAGGATGGCTACTCCTCGGCCAGCAACGAACCGAGTCCAGCGATCATGAAGACTTTCTTGACGACCGGGTTCACGCGCACCACCGAAAAACGGCCAGGACCGGCGGCCTTGGCCGTTTGCAGGCAGATCCGCAGAAAGACCGAGGCCACATACTCCACCTCGGCCAGGTCGAACTCCACCGTCCCCCTGGCGGCGCGCACCCGCTCCAACACCTGCTCGTCGGTTGCCTGGCAAGCCAGAGTATCCAGTTTACCGGAAAATATAACCAGCAACTTTGATTGGGTTTCTTCAAAACGAACCATGCTCTCTCCTTATCGGTTCCGGTGGTACAGCTTCTCCACCGCAGCGGCGTCCATGCTCTCGTCCAAATAGAGGCTCTTGTCGAAAAGCTCCAGCTCTTCGTTCACTCGTCGCCGGGCGATTCGCTGGATGTTCAGCAGATGACGGGCAGTAATGTTGTCGGTGGTAATATTCTTCCCTCCCGTGCCGCAACCCAGCGTCAAGGAGGGTGCCAACCGGTTGTAGATCGCCCCCACCGCCCCCTGCGAGGAGGGGGTGTTGACCAGGATCCGCCCGGCGTTCATGGCGGTAGCGAACTGGCGGATGACCTCCTCGTCGTTGGAGAAGATCGACGCGGTGTGTCCGATGCCGCCATGGTAGTTGAGCTCGATGCACAGGTTGATAGCTTCCGGCAAGCTCTCCACCACATAGTAGGCCAGGATCGGCGCCAGGATCTCAGAGGAGAGAGGATAACCTTTCCCTACTTTCTTTTGCGGCGCCATCAACAGGGTGATATCGGACGGCGCCTCAATCCCGGCCAGCCGGGCAATGTAGGCAGCCGACTGCCCCACCACGTCCATGCTCATCACGCCTTGCTCCTTATCAAAAGCCACCGCCTCTACTTTGCGGGTTTCCTCTTCGTTCAGGAAATAGGCTCCACGTCGTTGGAATTCCGCCATCACTTGCCCGGTGAGCGCTCTTTCGGTGACGACTGCCTGCTCGCTGGCACAGACCGTGCCATTGTCGAAGGTCTTGGAGATGAGGATTTGCTCCACAGCGAAAGGGATGTCAGCCGAGCGCTCGATGTAGACGGGGACATTCCCAGCGCCCACGCCGATCGCTGGCGTGCCGGAACTGTAGGCTGATTTAACCAGCCCGGTTCCTCCTGTTGCCAGAATCAAAGCCAGTCTCTTGTGCGACATCAGGGCGTGGGTTTCCTCGCGGCTGGTGTTTCCCAGCCACTGCACGCAGTCTTCCGGCGCGTCCTCGCTGAGGGCCGCCTCGTACATGATGCGGGCCGTTTCGCTGGAGCAGCGGATGGCCCGGTTGTGAGGCCGGATCAAAATGGGGTTGCGCGTCTTGAGCGCAATCAGGATCTTGAACATCACCGTCGAGGTGGGATTGGTAACCGGCACTACAGCTAGGATAGGCCCCAGCGGTTGGGCGATCTCCACGATCCCCCGCTCCCGATCATCGCCGATTACTCCAACCGTCTTCTCGTCTTTGATGTCCTCGTAGACCAGTTGGGTAGCCAGCACATTCTTAATCACCTTGTCTTGCCATATTCCCAACCCGGTCTCCTCGCAGGCCATCTTGGCCAGCCGCACCCGTGCGTTGAAGCCCGCCAGATAGGCAGCCCGCACGATCCGGTCGGTGTGCTCCTGATCGAGTTGGCTGAAAACGGCTGCGGCCAGTGCCGCACGTTCCATCACCTCCTCCACATCGAAGCGCTTGCTCTCCATATCCATCTCTTCCTCCTGACCGTTCGTCTTGACCATCATTCTAGCAGACAGCCGCAATAACTGGCTCGATCGGGAATAAAGGGGACAGATTTATTTAATAGGGGGGGGCGGGTTTGAGACACGCCCCTACAGCTTTACCTGAACTTCATCGGACGTTAACTTGGCTTTCACGCGGCTGTGTTTCCATTAGAGGAAAGATCGTGATGGAGGTTTGCTCTGATGACAACGATTAACCGCCGTGAGAGGGCGATACGAAGGATGAAGTTCTGGTGTATCCTGGATCGCCTCGCTGCCTGGGTACTGCTGGCAGGGATGACCCTTTACTTCCTGTCTGGGTACGGAATGAGCAAAGGGATCGTCGACCCTGCTTTCGCTACGCGTTTGCACACCGATATCCTTCCCCTGCCGATAGTCCTGGCCTTCCTGATCCATGTCGGCTACGCCACCCGCTTGGCCTTAATGCGCTGGAAAGCCTGGCGCTGGCCGGGTCAGATCGCATGGGCGGCATTCCTGATCCTCTTCCTCTTTGCCTCTCTCTTCCTGGATCGCATCTACCGCATCCCAGCTTTCAGTACAAGTCCAACTGCTGCTATGGAGACAACAGCGGTATCCCCTACCCTGCCGATTTCGTCTCCAAACCTCAGCCCTTCCTCGGAACCGGTCACGCTGGCTGAGGCGGGAACCTCCCAGCCAGCTACCCAGGCCGAAACGCAGCCCCCCCAGCCGGTCTCCCAGACTGCTGTAGCGGAGCGCACCTTCACCCAAGCTGAGCTGGCTCAGTATGATGGCCTCAATGGCAACCCAGCCTATGTCGCGGTAGATGGCGTGGTCTACGATCTAAGCCGCGTTTTCCGCAACGGCGG
>CAYXFH010000161.1:0-5065 GCA_964464245.1 uncultured bacterium | reverse complement strand
TCTGGCGCGTCAGCCTGCGGCGGGACGATTCCGCCCTCTTCTTGGGCGGGAGGTTGGAGGCAGGCGCGGAGGTCATCTGGCCAGCGCTCCAGATCGAGGAAAGTATGCGAGAGAGGGATGCCATTGAGGAAGAGGCCCTCCCCCGGGAAGGCCGAGGCTTCCTCAAGTGTGTGAAGCTGGTACTCGCGCGTTTCCAACTCGGGGTCCACCTCTACGGCCAGCTCCAGAGCTCGCCGGAAATTCTCCGCCAAGAGCGGGCAACGTGGCGTGAAGATTGCTTCCAGCAGTTTCCCCGAGGAGATCTGGAGCGCCGGTCTTGGTAAAAAGGCCACCTCGGCGCCCGGGCGGAAACGCTTAACCATCAATAGGTTAGGTGTCTCAGCCGCTCTTTCGAAGCCGTACCCGACCAGCAGATCCTCCTCCAGGCGGGGTGAAGCAAGGGCGCAGAGACCATCCTTGCTGCGAGATGCAACCAAAGCTTGGGCCAACAGAAGACCCTCCACACTGCGCTCTCCTTCCTGGGCGCCAAGGAAGGCCAGGTAATAAAGATCATCTCCCGCAAGGGGCGCCAAAGAGGAAGAGAGGGGGGCCAACTGCAAACAACCGACACACTGCTCCTGCCGGGTAGCCTGGAAGAAACGCCACCCTCTCTTCCGCAGCTCCTCCAAGAAGGCAGCCTGTTCCTCGTCATGGCTCCCCCCGCAGGGACAAGCCGAGGTAGGGTTAATCTCGCTCAGCTCACTGACCTCTGTTGAGGAAAAGAGGGGGAGGGCCGTCTCCTTTGGCCGCCGCGGCCGAGCCGGCTTGCTCTTGCCGCCGTCTGGCGCTAAGTCGCCTGGAGTCGCTTGCTGGAGTGAAACCAGAGAGGGGGGTGGTTCGGCTTTAGGAGGCGCTTCTTCAATTGAACACCCTGCCGGGGGCTGTCTAGCTGCTGCGGGCTGTCGAGCCACAGGCTGGCTAGCTGCCGCAGCGGCGGCTAGCTGGCGGGACTGGATTGTCTCCCGCCACCCCTGGAAGAGAGAGGGCAAGATAAACTGGGGTCGCCGGCGCAGAAAGGGGTGGGCATCTGGGAGAAAGAGGTAGTCGAGCAGAGGAACGAGAATGTTGGCCATGGGGAGAGCGAAGAGCAAGCCCACCACCGGTCCCAGCAACAAACGCAAGGGGACCGAGAAGAGGCCGGCCAGAAAACCGTAAAGAATCCGGCCCTTCCCTCGCATCGGGCTGGTGGAGGTGTCCGGCAAGATGAAAACAGCGAAGAGAAGGGTGTCGGCAGCATAGAGCTGAGTCGCCGGCGGGACGACCTTAAAGAAGAGAAGGGAAAGGGAAGAGGCCAACAGGAAGGGCAGAATGGCTGCTCCATGAATGGTGCGGGTTAAGAGCAGGAGCAAGGCAGAGATGACCAGAGTGACCATCGAGGTGCTACCGAAGGCGCCGCATCCTGGGCTGGAGAGGAGCTGCTCATACCAGGCCGGGATGCGGATGTTGGAAAGCAAGTTCCCCTCTACCGGCACAGGCCAGGTATATGTCAAAGCGCCGGGGAGAAGGAAGAAAGCCACTAAGAGGCCCAGCACCACCGGGTGCACCAAGCTATGGCTGATTCCACCGGGTAGCGTCTTACCCAAGAGGACGGCCAGGGCGGGGACCATCAAGGCCAACCACCAGGGGGCTCCGCTGGGAAGGAGAAGGACGCTAAGCAGGCCAATGGAGACAGCCCAACCGTCCTCCAGCATGAAATCCTGGCTGGCGAAAAGGGAGAAGAGAATCTCGGCAGCGATCGCCCCGGCTACCGAGAGGAGCAGAAAAAGGAGAATGGTCAGATCGAAGCGGAGCAGGCCGGCCAAGAAGGGAAGTAAGAGGGCTAGGTTCAGTTGCCAGTTATGGCTGGCGAAGCCGGCCCGGGAGAAGATGTGTGGCGCGAAAGCGCGGGTTCGCGTCCTCACCGCCGCCTCACTCGGTCGAGAGCCCGCCGTAAGAAACGCTGGTGAGAGATGTGGGCCGGACAAACGTAGGAACAAGTGCCGCAATAGAGGCAACGATCGGCGTGCAGCTTGGAGAGGACGGGCCAGTCGTGGCCCTTCACAGCCGTGCTGATGAAGACCGGGTAGAGGCTCTGCGGGCAGGCGTTGATGCAGAGGCCGCAGTACATACAGCTAGACTCGCGGGTGGCAGCCCGCTCGTGAAAGAAGACGAAGCCCGTGCTGTAGCGAGTCACCGGCGCCTCAACGCCGGAGATGACCTGACCCCGCATCGGTCCGCCCATGATGATCAGCCCGGGTTTCTCCAAGAAACCGTCGCACTGCGAGACTAGGTCGGAGAGCAAGGTTCCTAAGTGCACTTCCAGGTTCTGCGGGTTTCGAACAGCGGGGCCGCTCACCGTGATGACCTTCTCCATCATCGGCTTGCGATACAGTACCGCATCAGTCGCGGCCACGGCCAAGGGCAGGTCCAGCGCCAAGGAACTTTCCCCTAGTGGCAGCAAGGTTTGGCGCAACAGGGTTGGGTCGTCCTGAGGATAGCGAGGCGGAAGAACCACCAACGAGATCTTGTCCTTGGTGAAGAGCAAATCACGGAGATCGGTAATGCTCTCCTCGCGCGTGGTCGTCGTAACCAGGATCCCCCGCTCGGCTTGGAAAGCCTGCAGCAAGAGCTCCAGTCCGGTGATGATCTCTTTGGGTCGTTCCTCCAACAGTCGTTGCGTGGAGGTTAGGTAAGGTTCCAGCTCACAGCCGTTGAGGATCAAGACGCGAGGGCCGGCACTCTCTCGCCGCAACCTTTCCACATTGAGGACGCCGTACTGAGCCAATATCGCGCGAATCTCCTCAGCCGTCGGGCGCCCTTTGGGAGGCGCCAATGGCAACCGCAACTCCTCCTTGCCGGGCATGATCACCAGGGTGTCCACCGGCTCGGCATGCCAGGGAACCACGCGCGACTCCAAGGCGATGACTTCGCCCCAAACCGGAGAAAAGAGAGGGAGGCCGCCCTCATCGAGCGGCACGGCGATCAGGTCACCGCGCTTGACGGATTGGCCAGGCCGCACCAACGGGCGGAGCAATGAGCCCTCGGATCGTTCCAGGAGGGGAAAATAGAGATGGGCAGGAATGGAGGTGCGGCGGATGAACTTATCCAAGGTCGCTTCCTGGTGCAGGTGTACCCACGCGCCGCCCGGCCAGGCCTGTCCTCGAACATTTTTGCGGGAACGACCGCCATCGCTCACCGATTCGGGACCAGTCAGCAGATCCGGGGTAGCTGTTCTCCGGAGAGAGATTCTAATATGCGCGTCCCTCCAATCCGGCTGCGCAAGAGAGCCAAACCGCTCGTATCCTCCAGGACGATACCGATACGGCGCGCATCGCGACCCAACGGGCAGCTTCGCAGGGTCTCCAAAGCCCGTTCCGCTGAAGCCTCCGGGAGCACGACCACCAACTTTCCCTCGTTCGCCAGGTAGAGAGGATCCAGGCCCAAGATCTCGCACGCCGCTTGAACCGGCCCCCTCACTGGAATTGTATCTTCGTCAAGGGAAAAAGCCAATCCGCAGGCGGAGGAAAGTTCGGCGACAACAGTGGCCAACCCCCCCCTGGTGGGATCGCGCAAGGCATGGGGAACCACTCCGGCTTCGGCCAGGCCGCGCACCAAGGGCCACAACGGCGCACAGTCGCTGACCACCGGCAGTTCATCGAAGAAATGCTCGCGGGCTTGGAGGACAGCGATGCCGTGATCTCCCAGGAAACCGCTGACCAGCACGGCGTCTCCCGGGCGGATGAGACGCGGCTGGGGGGGAGGGTCCAAGCGCGGTTCGCCGATGGCCGAGGTGACGATGTAGATGTGGTCGCCGGCGCCGCGCTCCACTACCTTGGTGTCGCCTGCCACCAGGACGATGCCGGCTTCCCGAGCGGTGGCCGCCATCGAGTCCAGCACTCGGTCCAACTGGTCGAACGGCAATCCCTCCTCAAGGATAAAGGAGGCTGCCAACCAAAGAGGTTCGGCCCCCACTGAGGCCAGGTCGTTGACTACGCCGCAGACCGCCAAACGGCCGATGTCTCCCCCGGGAAAAAAGATCGGCCGCACTACGAACCCGTCGGTGGTGAAGGCCAAGCGGCCGTGCGCACTGATCAGGGCGGAGTCGAGCAGCGCATCCAGCGTGGCATTCCTGAAGCGGGGAAGGAAGCGCTCTTCGATCAGTTGTTGCGTCAGTCGGCCGCCCCCGCCATGCGCCAACGCGACAGAAGAGGACTCGCTGCCGCGGGCTATTGTGCTCAAGAGGACTCGCTGCCGCGGGCTATCAAGTTGCCGCGGGCTATCGCGCTCATCGGCTGATCCTTTCGTAGCGATACGAGGCCGCGCACGGACCCTCGGAGGAAACCATGCATGGTCCCACCGGGCTTTGCGGGGTGCAGGCATGACCAAAGAGGGGGCACTGCGGAGGAGAGAGGAGACCGCACAGCACTTCGCCGCAGGCACAACCGGGGGGATCGGGAGCCGGTTCGACCTGCAGCGGAAAGCGGATTCTTGCACTATATGCTGAATAAGCTTGCCGCAAGGCCAGTCCGCTACGGGGGACGGCGCCTATCCCTCGCCAGCGGGCCTCGACCGGCTGGAAGACTTCCTCCATCAAGCGCTGGGCGGTGCGGTTGCCCTCCTCTCGTACCACCCGGTGATAGGCGATCTCCATCTCCGCCCGCCCCTGGCGCCGTTGTCGCTGCAGCATCCATAAGGCCAACAAGATGTCATCAGCCTCGAAACCAGCCACCACACCGGGGAGACGGTAACGCTCCCCCAGGAAACGGAAGGGCTCCACGCCGAGGATGGCACAGACATGCCCCGGCATCAGGAATCCGTCCAGAGATGGCCTTGCTCGAGTGGCTGGAAGAGAAAGGTCCGATCCTGCCATGACTGGAAGGTCGCCCAACAGTGCCTTCATGACCGGGGGGAGCAGTTTGAGAAGGACCAGGAAGGAGAGATTGCGGCGCTCTAAGCGAGCTGCCTCTTTTACGACAGCAGCAATCAGGGGAGCTGTAGTCTCGAAACCGACGGACAGGAAGACCACCTCCCGGCCGGGATTCTCATT
>CAYXFH010000160.1:0-7387 GCA_964464245.1 uncultured bacterium | reverse complement strand
GACTCCCAAAAAGGAGATCACCAGCAAGATCAAGAAGAGTATATTGAAGAGGGCGGAGGCCAACCGCCACAGTTGGTCGCGCTCCCCCTTCACCAGGTAACGGGTAAAGAAGGGGATGAAGAGGGCAGAGAGCAAAACCCCAATGAGGATGTTGTAGAGCATATTGGGAAGGGTGTTGGCTCTCAGGAAGGCGTCCGAAGCGCTGCCGAAGTAGAATGCGGAGAGCAGCGCTTTCCAAACGTAGCCCAGGAAGCGACTGAGGACCGTTGCCAGCATCAGAATGCCGGCGAAACGGGCGATGCGAGAGTCGGTCACCTAAGGGGTTAAAAGAGGAACAGGGTACTCGCCCCTTGGAGGGGCGAACTCGATGCCCATGATCAACCCTGAGAATTTGTACACCGAACCAAGGACCGGCGAGTCCATTGAGACGATGATGCTGATCCCCATTTTCATCTCTTGCCCCTTGAACTCGAAGTTCCCGCTCTGGGCAACCCGCGGCATGTGGGCTACGATGAAGACGCTCATGAGGTGAGGATGGTTGATGACTTTCATTTCGCCATCAGATGTGGTCACCGGGACGCGAGCCGGGCGAACCATCACTTCAGCTACCTCCAGCAGGACATTTCCTCCTCCATCGGTCGCCTTGTCGCCGACTTTCACCCATTGGGCGATGTCCGGCTCGACATTTCCCCAAGCCAACGTCACCAGGCAATCCTGCGCGAAGGCTTTGTTATCGGAAGGCGAGAAGTATTTTAGGCCGAGGAATACCAAGACCCCTACGACGATCAACACAACCAACAGGTCGAAGAGATTGACCTTGCCAAACAATTTACCTTGTGGATCGATCAGCGGCATTCGTTTGGTCTCCTTTTACTCGATTCGTCTTATTCTAGCGCCAAGCCGCGATAGTTTCCTTTCCATCTCTTCGTAACCGCGGTCGATGTGTTCCACGCCCTCTACTTCGCACAGACCATGAGCAGCAAGCGCCGCCAGGACCAGCGATGCGCCGCCGCGCAAATTGGGGGCGGCGACTTGAGCCGGCTGAAGAGCTTCCACGCCGTGGATGACTGCGCCTCCTCCCTGAAGTTGGATTGAAGCGCCCATCTTGCTCAGTTCGGAGGCGATCAAAAAACGATTTTCAAAGACAGTCTCACTGATCAGGCTGATCCCTTCGGCCAAACAGAGCAGGATCAGCATCTGGTTTTGCAGATCCGTTGGGAATCCGGGGTAGGGCATGGTCTTGATATCCACTGGCTTGAGACGGTGGAGGGCGCTTAGATGCACTTTGCTTTTACTTGTCTTTATTTGCGCTCCAGCTTCCTGCAATTTTACCAATAATGGTTCAAGATGAGCAGGAACCGTTTCCTTGAGAACGATCTCGCCTCGGGTGGCTGCGGCAGCCACCAGATAGGTTCCGCCCTCGATGCGGTCAGGGATCACGCGGTGGTTGGCGCCGTGCAGTTGGCGGACTCCACGAACCTGGATCATCTTAGTTCCCGCTCCACGGATCTTGGCCCCCATCTTGCGCAGCATATTGCAGAGGTCGGCAATCTCGGGTTCTTCAGCGACGTTCTCGAGGATCGTCTCTCCCTTGGCCAAGGTCGCGGCGCAGACCAGGTTCACTGTCGCCCCCACCGAAGGGTAATCTAAATAGATTCGTCGGCCCAAGAGTCGCTTCCCCTGAACCAGGATGTAGCCGCCCTCCAGCCGGGCCTCGGCGCCCAGGGCTTGGAAGCCTTTCAGGTGATAATTGACCGGTCTGGCGCCGATGTTGCAGCCTCCCGGGAAGATGATGCGAGCTTGTTTAGCGCGGGCCAGTAAGGGCCCGGCCAGTGAGAGCGAGGCGCGCAGGCTGGCTGCTATCGGGTTGCTCACCTCAGGGTTCAGTTCCTTGCGACTGGCAGTAACCATGCGATGGCCGGCTGGGTCAAAGGAAACCTCAGCTCCCACTTCACGAAGCAGTGTAATCATGGAGAAGACGTCTTGAATGGCAGGCACGTTCTCCAAAACCATGGGATCCTCTGTCAGCAGAGTAGCCGCCATTAGATGGACCGCCGAATTCTTGGCGCCTTGCGCCGATACAGAGCCCCGCAGGGGGACGCCGCCTTCAATGGAAAAAAACATTTATTCCCTTTCTATCGGGATTTTTGATCTATGATTTTGGATTGATGATCTAAATAATTTCCAATTAAAAATTTGTAATTAGTAGTTAGTTATATCATTTGACGGAACCTGGGAAAAATTCCGCGACTGTCTCAGCCGGCAAAGAAAAAAAACGGCGGATAGCAGCATGGATCCGACGGGAGGCATGCCCATCGCCGAAGGGGTTGGCGGCCAGCGTCATGCGCCGGTAGGATTCCTCATCCTCAAGCAATCGTTGACATGCTCGCCGCACGCCGGCACGACTGGCGCCGATAACTCGAACCACGCCCGCCTTCACACCCTCGGGTCGTTCTGTGACTCGCCTGGTCACCAACACCGGGCGGTGGAAAGAGGGAGCTTCCTCCTGGATCCCACCCGAATCGGTCACCACGAAGTAGCATTTCTGAAGCAGGGAGAGGAAATCGAGGAAGGTAAAGGGCTCGAAAAGATGGAGGTTATCCAAGCCGGAGACGACCGGAAGCAAAGATGCGCGGACGATTGGATTTTTATGCTGGCTGAGTGCGATGTCTAACTCTGGATAATGCCGAGCGATATCGGCCAGAGCTTGCCCGATCTGCCGGAGCGGCTCACCCCAGTTCTCTCGGCGGTGCACCTCCACCAGGAGGAAGGGCCGCTTGGGAGAGAGTGGGGCGGGAAGAGGCATCGAAGCCAACTGTGGAGCCAAGCCCAACAATGCATCCACGGCCGTGTTCCCGGTAACCAGGATGTGGTCGGCGGGGATCCCTTCACGGCGCAAATTGCGCCGAGCCCCAACGGTGGGAGCGAAGTGAAGGGCGCTCAACTGGTCAGTCAGGAGGCGATTTACCTCCTCCGGGAAGGGGTTGTTTCGGTCGAAAGAACGCAAGCCGGCTTCCACGTGGCCGATTGGCACTTGGTGATAGGCGGCGGCCAAAGCGCCGGCCAACGTGGTCGTGGTATCGCCGTGGACCAAAACCAGGTCAGGTTTCTTTCGAGCTAGCAAGCGGTCCAAGCCGGAGAGGCTGCGCGTGGTGATCTGGGCGAGGCTTTGGCGGGCTTGCATGATCTTCAGATCCACATCAGACTCCAACCGGAAGAGTTGCAGCGCTTGGTCAAGCATCTCGCGATGCTGGCCGGTGACCACTAAAAAGTGGCATAGATCCGGGTCCGCGCGCAGACGCTGAACGACCGGAGCCATCTTGATGGCCTCCGGTCGTGTGCCGAAGATAGAGAGAATCGTGCGTCTACTTGGTTCCAAACAAGCGGTCTCCGGCATCACCCAGACCTGGCAGGATATAGCCGTGTTCATTCAGACGTTCATCCAGGGCAGCGGTGAAGATCGGCACATCGGGATGCGCAGCGGAGAGGGCTTGAACCCCCTCCGGGGCGGCGATGATGCAGAGGAATTTTATCTCCCGCGCCCCATTCTCCTTAAGGATGGAGACTGCCTGAACAGCCGAGCCTCCGGTGGCCAGCATCGGGTCGACGACCAGCGCTTTCATCTCCGGAAGGTTGAGCGGCAGTTTGTGGTAGTAGCGGACGGGAGTCAGCGTGGCAGGGTCACGGTAGAGGCCGATGTGCCCGACCCGTGCGTTGGGCAACAAGCGAAGGATCCCGGAGGACATCACCAGGCCGGCGCGGAGGATGGGGATAATGGCAATGCGCTTGATGTCCACCACCTTGGCAGCGGCAAGGGCAAGTGGCGTCTGTACCTCAACCTCGCGCATGGGCAGGTCGCTGAAGACCTCGAAGGTCATCAAAGCGCTCAGTTCCTCCACTAGCTCGCGGAATTCCTTGGCGTTGGTTTCCCGATCACGCAACAAGGTTAATTTATGCTGAATCAAGGGATGCTGGATCTGCGCCAAAACAGCCTGCTTTGCTTTGGCCGGCGGCATGTCTACACTCATCAGAACCACAAGGGGAAACGATTGGTGAGTGTGGCGATCTCGGCGCGAACCGATTCCAGGACGACGGGGTCATTGCGTCCTTCAATCGTTCGGGCGATCAACCGGCCGACCTGCTTCATTTCCTCTTCCCTCATCCCGCGAGAGGTGAGGGCGGGTGTCCCTAAGCGCAGGCCGGAGGCGATGAAGGGGCTGCGCGTTTCGAAGGGGATGGTGTTCTTATTGGTGGTGATGTTCACCGAATCAAGCAACAACTGCGCTTCCTTTCCAGTCACACCCTTGTTGGTGAGATCGACCAACATCAGATGATTGTCGGTTCCCCCGGAGACCAGCCGGAAGCCCTGCTCGAGTAAGCTGGCAGCCAAAGCTTTTGCATTGGCAACGGTCTGGCGTTGGTATTCCTTGAATTCTTCAGCCGTCGCTTCGCCGAAACAGACCGCTTTGGCCGCGATGACGTGCTCTAACGGCCCCCCTTGAAGGCCCGGGAAGATCGCTTTGTCGATCTGCTTGGCCAGCGCGGCTTGGCACAGAATCAGCCCGGAGCGCGGACCACGCAATGTTTTGTGGGTAGTGGAGGTGACGACATGGGCGAAAGGCACTGGAGATGGGTGAACTCCAGCGGCCACCAGTCCGGAGATGTGGGCCATGTCCACCAGCAAGTAGGCATTAGTCTCATCAGCGATCTGGCGGAAGCGGGGAAAGTCGATGATGCGGGAATAGGCTGTAGCGCCGGCCACGATCATCTTCGGTTTGTGCTCCAAGGCCAAGCGTTCGACCTCGTCCATATCGATTCGTTCGTCAATTCTGCTGACGCCGTAGGGTATGAACTTCCACAGGCGACCGGTGACGTTCACTGGACTGCCATGGGTAAGGTGACCGCCATCGGTCAGGTTCATGGCCATGATGGTCTCTCCGTGCGGGACCAAGGCGTTATAGGCCGCCACGTTGGCTGAGGCGCCGGAGTGTGGTTGAACGTTGGCGTGTTCAGCGCCGAAGAGTTCCTTGGCTCTCTCGATGGCTAAGTTCTCTACCATGTCGACGAACTCACACCCACCGTAGTAGCGTTTCCCCGGATAACCTTCAGCGTACTTATTGGTCAATACGGAGCCTTGAGCTTCCAATACAGCCCGGCTGGCATAGTTTTCCGAGGCGATCAACTCCAGCTTATCTCGTTGACGGTTCTCCTCAAGATGGATCATCTCTTGAACTTGGGGATCACTCTCCATCAAGCGCTTTCCGGATACGACGATGCTCATTTTGTAACAGTTCCTTTCTAGAGAGGAACACCCTGCCGGGGGCTGTCTTGCCGCCGGGGGCTAGGCTCTTGCTCGATGCGCTCGATCTTGGCCACTCTGCATCGATGTCGTTCTTGGTCGGAACAAGGCGTTTGCAGCCACACTTCTACAATCTCCTCGGCAAGACGCAATCCGATGATACCGCCACCCAGGCAAAGCACATTGGCTTGATTATGTTCCCGCGCCAAGCGGGCTGAGAGGGGATCATGGCAGAGGCTGGCTCGGATCCCATGAACCTTGTTTGCTGCGATGGAAACACCGATTCCAGTAGTGCAGATGAGGATGCCGGCGCCGGCTGAGCCATCCATGACAGCATGAGACACAGCCTGGGCAAAATCCGGGTAATCCACCGCCTGCGTATTGTCTGTGCCAAGGTCCATCACCTGATAACCCTTCGCCAAGAGGAAAGGCTTCAAATCCTCTTTCAATCGATAGCCGCCATGGTCGCTGCCGATGGCGATCAGGAGATCACGCGCACCCATTCCAAGGTCTCGTCTTCCGCTCCATGGATATCTGCCCCATAGTCCTTCAACTGCAAGGTGTAGCCGATGATCCCTTCGTCGATCTCTTCCCCGGGACAGATGATCGGTATGCCGGGGGGGTAGGGAGTGATGGTCTCAGCGCAGGCGCGTCCTACCGCCTCTCGCAGTGGGATGCGCTTGCTCGCAGCGAAGAAGGCCTCGCGCGGGGAAAGCAGTTGACGGGGGATCGGGGGCATCCCCATCGGTGGGCGTTTGCAGCGGGAAGGGTCTCCGGACGCTGACTCAAGGATGACTCGCAGGCCATTCAAAAGGGAAGCGATGCTTTCTTCGGTGTCCCCGGCCGTGACGATGGCCAGCACATTCCAAGGATCGCCCATCTCCACTTCCACCCCTTGCTCGCGCAGCAGTTCGAGGGCATGGTAACCGGTGATTCCCAACTGCTGGAAGTGAATCGTCAATTTAGTGGGGTCCAGCGCATGCGCTCCAGCCTGGCCTACGACCTCCTGACCGAAGCAACGCAGAGGAGACATCGCATTGATCTCCTGTCGGGCCATCTCAGCCAGCTCGATGGCTCTTTCCCACAGCTCCTGGCCGAAGTTAGCCATCTGCCAACGGGCGGCGTCCAAGGAAGCGGTGAGAAGGTAAGAGGGGGAAGTGCTCTGCATCATCCGTAATACGGAGCAGACGCGTTCTAAAGGAATACATCCGCAATGCCAGTGCAGCAGAGAGGACTGAGTCAGGCTGCCCAGCGTCTTGTGGGCGCTATGCACAGCCATGTCGGCGCCTGCTTTCATGGCCGGCTCCTCGAAATGGGGGTGGAAGGTGAAGTGCGCCCCGTGCGCCTCATCCTGGAGGTACGGCAAACCGTGAGCATGGACCAGTTCAGCGAGGGCGCGGGAGTCCGCGGAGAGGCCGTAATAATTTGGGGAGGTCACCAGCGCGGCCTTGGCGCCGCGATGTTTGCGCAGAGAGGTCTCCATCAAGTAAGAAGTGATCTGGCCGGGGATTCCCATCTCGTTTTGATAGGGGGCATGAATGTAGTGGGGAATCGCCCCGCTCAGGATCAGCCCGCCATAAGCGGAGCGGTGCGATGTACGGGAAAGGATCACCTCGTCGCCATCGCCCAAGGACGATAGCAGCATTGTGACGACGCCTGAGGTGCTGCCGTTAACTAAGAAGAATGTTTTATCAGCGGCGAAGGCCTCGGCCGCCAAATCCTGCGCTTGGGAAATGATCCAGTGTGGTTTCTGGAGATGGTCGATCGGATCCAGCTCAGTAAGATCCATTCGGAAGACGGCTGGTCCGAGAGCTTCCAGCAGAGGGGATGGCACGCCGAAGTGGCCTTTGTGTCCCGGCACATGGAAGCGGCTAGCCCCTCTTTGGATATGTTCAAGCAACCCCTCTAAGAGGGGAATATCCTGCTGGGTACATGGGATGTCCCTCGTTAGATTGATCCCCAGTGAAGGACGAATGGCGCTGATTACCACGTTGTTTTATCACCTTCTTTCATAGAATGACCCGACTAACCGGAGATATATTATCTCGGACGCCGGCTTTTGCAAGAGGAAAGCGCGACCAAACCCCC
>CAYXFH010000159.1:0-4388 GCA_964464245.1 uncultured bacterium | reverse complement strand
CTATCTGAAAGAGCTGGACGGGATCCTCATCCGGCCCGGCTCCGGTCTCTCCACCCGAGCGGCTATCCTCTACGGGCGCTACGCCCGGGAGGCGGTGATGCGCGCTGGACGTCCCGACATGCCCATCGCCGGACACGCCGTGATGGCCTTGAACGAGATCGCTTGATCGAATGAGGAATGGGGCCTGCGCTCCAGCGATCCGCGAGCCATGGTGCTGATCTCCGAGCTTCAGGTGGACGACGTCACCCTCACCCGCCTGGTTTACTACAAGGCCATCGGCGCTCCCATCTACATGTCTTTTACCCCCTTGATTGGCGGGTATGGCGGCGGGCCGGAGGGCACTGCCATTACCGCCGTGGCCTCAGTCATCGCTTCCACTATGCTGGGCGGCGATTTCGTTCACATCGGTCCGCAGCATATCAAGCTGCGCGTCCAAACCAACCAGCATTCCATCTGGCTCTCCTCGATGGTCAACCAGGCCGTCGCCCGCAACAGCAAGATGATCACCACTACCTCCCACACAACTGCCGGGCGGCCGGGCTCGCTGCAGTTCGCCCTGGAGTTCTCCGCCCTGGCCATCGCCTCGGTGATCAGTGGATCCAACCAGTCCGGACCCCGACCCGCTGAGCCGCTGGGCAACAACCAGAACAGCCCCCTGATGTGCCGCCTCTTCGCCGAGGTGGGGCGAGCCACCACCCGAATCGACCGAGCCAAGGCCAATGAGATCGTGCTGGCCCTCTACCAGGAGTACAAGGACCACCTCGACCTGGCCACCTCTCCTCGCGGCAAGACCTTCAACGAGCTCTACGACCTGAACACTCTGGAACCCAGCGAAGAGCACTATGCCACCTACCAGGAGGCTCGGGCCAAGCTGCTCGCCCTGGGGCTTCCCCTGGACTAGGCTCGTCCTCGAGCGACGCGAAGGGAGACAATGATGGAACAAATTAGCCCCCGGCAGCATAATAGCCCCCGGCAGGGTGATATCGCCCAAAAGTACCCGCTCCCCTTGGAGCCCTACCCCCTCTACATCGATGACCGATGGGTCGTCCCGGTTGAGGGGAAGAGCTTCCCGGTGTTGGATCCGAACACCAACGAGGTGGTCGCCGCTATTTACCAGGGTGGCGCAGCCGAGGTGGAAGCTGCCGTCCAGGCTGCTCGCCGCGCTTTCGACGAGGGATCTTGGGGACGGATGACCGCCCGCGAGCGCGGCCTCCTGCTGGACCGCTTGGCTGATATCGTCGAGCGCGACGGCGAACGCTATGCCTATCTGGAAGCTCTGGACACCGGCAAGGTAATCATGCAAGCTATCTATTTCGACGTCCCCCAGGGGGTCGACGCGCTGCGCTACTACTGCGGCAAGGCCCGCGACATTCACGGCGAGACGGTCGATGTGGCTGTCCCCGGCTTCTGGAACTACCGTCTCTGGCAGCCAGTCGGGGTGGTGCTGGAGATCCTTCCCTGGAATGGCCCTCTGATGATGGGGCTGCAAAAGGTGGCCGGAATCCTGGCAGCCGGCAACACCGTTATCATCAAGCCCCCTTCCGACGCCTCCCTGGCCCTGGTGGAGCTGGCCAAGGCTTTCCAGGAGGCCGGCTTCCCCCCTGGCGCAGTGAACGTGGTCACCGGCCCGGGCAGCAGCGTAGGCGAGGCCCTGGCCCGCCACCCTGGCATCGACATGATTTCAATGACCGGCTCTACCGCCACCGGCGCCCGGGTGATGGAGCTGGCCGCGCCGGGGATCAAGAAACTGGCCCTGGAGCTGGGCGGCAAGAACCCCAACATCGTCTTCGCTGACGCCGATCTAGAGCAGGCCAGCGAGTGGGCCAAGGCGGCCATCTTCAACAACCAGGGCGAAATCTGCGTCTCCGGTTCCCGCCTGCTGTTGGAAGAAGGGATTCACGACGTTTTCCTGGAGAAATTGGCGGCCAAGACACGAGCCCTGCGCATCGGCTTCTCCACCGATCCGGCCAGTGAGCTGGGTCCTCTCATCAGTCGCGGCCAGCAGGCGAAGGTGCTGGGATACATCGAGGCTGGCCTGACCGAAGGGGCACGGCTCCTGACTGGCGGCGCGGCGCCCGTTGAGGCGCGCCTGGCCCGGGGGAATTTCGTCCTCCCCACCATTTTCGACGGGGTAACGCCAGAGATGCGCATCGCCCGCGAGGAGATCTTCGGGCCGGTTCTCTCGGTGCTCGCCTTCCGCGATGAAGAGGAAGCCCTGCGCATCGCCAACGGGGTGGAGTACGGTCTGGCCGGAGCCATCTGGACCCGCGACCTGGGCCGCGCCCACCGCCTGGCCCGCCAGTTGCAGGCCGGCCAGGTCTACGTGAACACCTACTACAGCAAGGCTATGGTGGAGTCCCCCGGCGTCGGCTGGAAGAAAAGCGGCATCGGCGGGGCAGGGATCACCAAATACATGCAGCCCAAAACGATCTTCGTCTCGGAGAGCTGAGGAATCTTCCTGACCTCTAGCGGCGAGGAAGCGCCTGGCGCAGGAGGATGCCCTTCTCCTTGAAAGTCCGATTCAACGATGGTCATCGGGTTCAGGTTCTCTCCGCCCAGCCGGGGGAGAACATCTTTGCCTTGCTAAGACGTCACGGCATCGCCCTGAACGGGTCCTGCGGAGGCGCGGGCCGCTGCGGGGCCTGCCGCCTGCAGCTTTCCGGGCTCGCTTCTCCCCCCACCACCCAGGAGGAGAAGCTGCTGGGCGCCGGGGAACTGGCCCGGGGGATTCGCCTGGCTTGTCAGGCCGTTCCCCTCGGCCTGCTGGAGATTGAGGCCCGGCCGCCTGCCGGGACGATTTCCAAGGGCAGCCTGACTCCTCTTCATTTGCGGAAAATTACCCCCCTCCTGCCGCCTGACCTCCTTGCGGGCGGGTTTCAAAGCCGCCCCTACCCTCCGCTTGGATTGGCTCTTGACCTGGGCACAACCACCCTGGCCTGCTACCTGACGGACCTGGCGAACGGCGCTGTCCTGGCGGAAGCGTACCGCCGCAACCCCGGCTTCGCCTACGGCGAGGATGTCATTTCCCGGGTGGGGGCAGTGGATCAAGATGCCGGTCTGTTGTCCACGATGCAGGGAGACCTGCAAAGGGAACTGAACACAGCGGTGGAAAGCTTGGTGGTTCAAGCCGGGGTGACCCGGGAATCGATCGGCACAGCGGTGGTAGTGGGGAATTCGATCATGATCCACTTTTTCTTCGGGGTGGATCCCTCGTCCCTAGCCCGTTCTCCCTTCCTCCTACAGATCAGAGGCAACAGTGGCGGGTTGGCCAACCTCTCCTGCCTTGCCCTGCACCCCCGAGCCTGGCTGGCCACACCCTCCCTGATCTCGTCCTACATCGGCTCCGACGCACTAGTAGGATTACTCTCCGCCCTCGATCTGCGCACGCGGCGCCCATTTCTCCTGCTGGACCTGGGCACTAACGCCGAGGCTATCCTGGTGACGAAGGACCGCATTTTGGCGGCCTCCACTGCGGCCGGTCCAGCCTTCGAAGGGTATGCCCTCTCCAGCGGCCTGCCCGGGGGAGAGGGGGCCATCAGTGGAGTGCGTTGCAGCAAGGAGGGCGGGCTCCAACTGGAGCCACTTGATCTGGGCGAGGCGCGCGGCATTACCGGCTCAGGCGTGCTCGACGCCTTGGCTATCCTCCTCGTGGAGGGCGCCTTGCAACCTTCTGGGCGCTTGCTGCCTCCTCCTGGCGCAATCTCACCACTGGCTGGCATCGTCGTCCAGGGTCACGACGGCTGGGAGCTTCGGATCGCCCCGGGGGTGCAGTTGACCCAACGGGACATCCGCCAACTGCAACTGGCCAAAGCAGCCATTGCCACCGCCACCCGCTTCCTGCTGGAGCGGGCGGACATCGAAGCCGGCCAGTTGAAAGCCCTCCTCCTAGCCGGCGCCTTCGGCTCCTACCTGCGCCCCCAGTCTGCCGCAGCGGTGGGCCTGGTCCCCCATATTCCGTTTCCCATCGCCCCCACCAGGGCCATCGGCAATGCTGCCGGACGCGGCGCCCTCCTCTACCTCCTCTCCGCCCGAAAGCGCAGGCTGGCGCAGAGCCTGGCCCAACGGATCGAGGTGGTGGATCTGGCCGGCCACCCTGATTTCCAGCGCACCTTCCTGGCTGAGATAGCCTTCCCTTCGCCTTCCGCTGCTCCGCCGCTCAAGCCTTAATTGGGGGGGTACGACCCAGGGAGGAAAGAGTGGCAATACCTCACACACACCCGGGGAACGAAAAATCAGCGAGCCCTGGCGCCCACAACTTGACAGCCGGCGGTAGTAGTTTCTTGCTCCCGGCCACTTGACAGCTCCCGGCCACTTGACAGCTCCCTGCCACTTGCCAGCTCCCGGCCACTTGACCGCGCCCGGCCACGTCACAGACCCAGACCGCTTGC
>CAYXFH010000158.1:0-7963 GCA_964464245.1 uncultured bacterium | reverse complement strand
CGGTCTGTAAGGCTCGATAAACAGGTCCTTGCGGGGTGAGAGTGCTGCTGAAGAGAACCACTTCCTTGAGGGGGAAAGAGGGCGCTTCTACCGCAGGCTTTTCGTTCAAGAGGCTCACCAAACCCTCCAACCCGCGCGGGGAACGTTGGCGGCCAAGGGTGAGGTGGGCATGAAAGGGCTTCTCTTCAGGAGGGAAGCGGCGCTCGACCAGCTCTCTCTCCAAAGCCTTGGCAACCTCGGTCATCTCAGTTCTTCCTTGCCGAAAACCCAGCCAAACCACCCGCGGGGAACGGGTTGAGGGGAAAGCTCCCACTTCACCGAGCTGGGCATGAAAAGCAGGGAAGGAAGCCAGCGTCTTCAACGCTTCCTGCGCAGAAGACAAATCGGCAGGTGTAATCTCGCCCAGGAAACGCAGGGTGACGTGGAAGTTCTCCTCCTCCACCCACTTGAAATCCGCGCCGCGCTTGGCCAATCGTCCTGCCAAGGCTTTGACGGCGGGACGCAACGAGTCCGGCAAAAGGAGAGCAATGAATGTACGCATCGGATCCTCCTAGCTTTCGTGATTTGGAAGCGGCGCCCACTGAAGCCAACGCCAAAGAATGAAGAGAGCCCAATTGGCTGCTTGGTCTTGAATCTGGAAACGATTGCCAGCCAACTGCAGGAGAGAGCTTCGTACTCCCTCCGGGCTGGCCAAGGCCAAATAGACAGTCCCGACCGGTTTTTCCAAGGTTCCCCCTCCCGGTCCAGCTATGCCGGTGATCCCCAGGGCAAGGTCGGCGCCGGCTTGCAGGCGCACTCGCTGAGCCAGCTCCTCGGCGATGATTGAAGAGACCGCCCCAGACTCCCTAAGGCGGGAGGCGGGGATCCCCAGCAGCGCTGTCTTGGCTTCATTGCTGTAGACCACCAGTCCTTGCCGAAAGTAAGCTGAGGCGCCCGGCATTTCCGTCAGCAGGTGGGAGAGCAAGCCGCCCGTGCAGGATTCGGCCACTGCGAGCTGCAATCCCCGGGCGAGCAAGGATTCTCCCACAGCAAAAGGCAAGGTCGAGCGGCTTAGATAGGAAGAGGGGCGGGCTGCTCTCAATCGACGTTCGGATCGATCCAAGGACTCGGTGGCGATCTCGGCCTGCCCTTCCTCGGTCAACCAGATCCGCCATCCCCCCCGGTAGGGCTCCACTTGCAGTGGTGGAAACCCGCCAGGGCATTCCTGCGAGATGGCGGGAGGGGCGGGGAAGCAATGGAGAAGGCGGGCAAAGCGGGATGGCCGGCGAGCTTCGAGCAAGGGGCGCAAGGCAGGCCAATCCGGCTGAGACTTCACAACGAGCAGAAAGGCATCTCCTTCAGTGAGAAAGAGAGAGGAGCCGCTGATCTCGCCTAGGAGCCTCAGGGGCAGGCGAGCGACCAGGGAGCGCGCTCGACCGGCCGGGTCGCACAGCGCTGTGTTCCCTCGATCTAGACCGGCTGACAGCTCCTCGGCGAGCAGGCTCTCCCGCTCCAACCGCACGATACGATCCGGGAAATGCCCGGCCTCTCCCAACCCGACGCGGAGATGGGTAAGCTCCTCTTCCCCTTCGGACAAGAGAATTAGTGTGCAGTGCATCGCTTTGACGATATTTCCGGCCATCGCCTTCAACTCGAGGGCGGGCCGAAGGCCCCAGAGGAGGGACAGCGGTCCACGAGCGCGCATGCGGGGCAACGCGGCCGCGGCCGGCAAGTCCGTCGCCCATGCTCGATCAAGAGCAGATGAAGGGGAAGCTGGAGCGAAGCCGGAATATCGTCGTCCAGTCTCTCCATGGCTTGCGTCAGGGAGGTTGAGGGGGCGATCAGTCCTAATCTTCGACCGACCCGCTCAATATGCCTATCGATCGGGAAGCGTTGCTCCCCACGGGAGAAAAGCAGCACGATGCGAGCCGTCTTCGGCCCCACCCCCGGCAAAGAGAGGAGAAAGGGGAACAATTCCTCGGGGGGGGACGATTCAGACAGCTCAAAGCGGCCAAAAGTCTCTTCGATGCGTTGCAGTACAGCTTGAATGCGCGGCCCCTTGGTGGGAGCCAGGCCGCCTATGCAGATGGCTTCGATGACCATCTCGGGCGGTGCTTCAGCCACCTCCGCCCAATTCGGAAAAGCGGCCTTCAACGAATCAAAGGCTCGATCTCGGTTTCGATCCGAGGTGTTTTGCGAGAGGATGGTGGAAATCAGCTCGTCCAGAGGAGAGAGGGTTCTTGGCCGTTGCGGCGGGCCATACGCACCCTCTAGACGAGCTTTGATCTCCTGCCATTCAATCGTTTCAGTACTCCCTGCCGGGGGCTATCAAGATGCCGGGGGCTATCAAGATGCCGGGGGCTGGTTAGTTCTCTTCCTTGTTCAGCTCTTTCCAGAAATCCCCGAGAGTGCCAAGTGTCTCATCGCTATCGCTGGAACCCTTGCGATCCCGGTCGCTGCGATCACTGCGGTCTCCCCGATCTCCCCGGTCACGGGGGGCGCGTTCGCTACGCTCCCCACGCTCGCCGCGATCCCGGAAGTCACGTTCGCGGTCGCGGCGAGGGGGCGGAGCCTCCCGTTCCAACTCCGTCTGCTTCATGCTCAGGGTGATGCGACGGAGGCTCTTTTTCAGGTTGATCACTTTCACCAGTACGTCGGCATCCACCTTTAATACGTCTTCAGCGCGGGCGACTTTGTCGTCGGACAGCTCGGAGATATGCACCAAGCCGGAGATCCCACGCTCCAGCTCGACGATGGCGCCGTACTTGCCGAGCTTCACCACTTTTCCCTGGGCAGTGGAGCCGACGGGGTATTTCAGCTCGACCTTTTCCCATGGGTCTGCCTCGACTTGGCGCAAACTAAGTGAGATCTTTCCTTCCTCAGGAGAGAACTTCAAGACCTTCACGCTCAGCTCTTGCCCGACGGCGACGAACTTCGAGGGGTGGCGCAGGGCGCCCCAGGTCAGCTCGGAGATGTGAATCAGGCCATCTACACCGCCCAAATCGACGAAAACGCCGAAGTTGGTGATACGGGCCACTTTTCCCGATAACACTAACCCTTCTTCCAGTTTGGTGAAGACTTTATCCTTGGCCTTCTCTCTCTCTTCTTCTTCGACCTTGCGGGCGGAACAGGTGAATTTGCGGTTCTCCTCGTCCAGTTCGATCACTTTCAAACGCAGTTCTTGACCCACCGGGCTCCTGCCGCCTCGCAGCGAGGTTCCCACCTGCGAGCGGGGGACAAACCCCCAAATGCCCATATCGACCAATACACCACCCTTGACGTTGCGCGCGACTGGGGCTTCCAGGACGGTCTGGTCCGCGAAGGCTCGTTTGATCGTGGCCCAAGCCATCTCATAGTCAGCGCGACGCTTGGAACAGATGATGTTTCCCTGGTTGTCTTCCACCTTGACCACGTAGCAACTGATCTCTTCGCCCTCTTTAACCACCTCGCCGGCCGTGTTGACCGGGGTGCGGGAAAGCTCTTTGAGCGGGATCACAGCTTCTGATTTGTAGCCGATGTCCACCAAGATGGAGTCGTTCTCCACCTTGACGACAGTGCCTTTGATGATCTCCCCTTCCTTGAAAGTACGGGAGATGTAGGCCTCCATCAATGCCTCCGGGCTCTCCTGCGCGGCAGCGGTGGCACGCACCCTGGGGGTAGGTTTCAGCGTTTCGGCTATGATGGATGGTTCCGGCTCCTCATTCGGAGCGGCTACTTCCTCGATGACGAGGACGGCTACTTCCTCGATGACGACGACGGCTTCTGCCTCGATGACGAGGACGGCTTCTTCCTCGATGACGAGGACGGCTTCTTCCTCTACGACGAGGACGGCTTCTTCCTCGATGACGAGGACGGCTTCTTCCGGGTCTTGGCCGACTTCGTCAATCTCGGGCGTTGGGGCAACTTCCTCAATGGGAGCTGCGGCTTCGCTTACTGCTTGCTGGTTCTCCAATTCCGACACTTTACACTCTCCTGCGTTCAGCCCGCCGGGCTGGGTTTTGGGGGACTTTCCGAAGTCAACCTCCGGAGGTTTGGTCCGCCCTCTCAGCGGATATAGTTGGGTCATTCTCCTCGATTTCCAGGCTGATATCAAGAGCAGCGGCAGAGTGAGTCAGCGCTCCGACCGAGATGTAGTCCACCCCGGTGGCCGCGACGGCGGCGATGGTCTCCTCATTAACCCCGCCGGAGGCTTCCAATACCGCTCGGCCTGCCGTTCGCTCTACGGCACGGCGCATCATCTCGGGGCTCATATTGTCCAACATGATCCAATCCGCCCCAGCGGCTAACGCTTCCTCCAGTTCGAGAATCGTCTTTACCTCGATCTCCACCACGAGTGAAGGCCGAGCGTAGGCTCGAGCCCGCTTCAAGGCGGGGCTGATCCCTCCCGCGGCAGCAATGTGGTTGTCCTTGATCAGAATCATGTCGTAAAGGCCCAGGCGATGGTTCCGCCCCCCCCCGATGCGAACGGCATACTTCTCCAGATCCCGCCAAAGGGGAGTGGTCTTTCGTGTATCCAGAAGACGGGCTCGAGTTCCCTCCAGCTTGGCGCAGAGGCGGGCGGTCAGGGTGGCGACGCCGCAGAGGCGTTGCAGCAGATTGAGGGCTGTGCGCTCACCGGCCAGGATGGCGCGGGTGCGCGCCTCCAAACGGCCGATGACGACGCCCTTCTCCAGATGATCCCCCTCCTCAATCAAGTTGAAGGTCTTGACCTGCGGGTCGAGCAGGCGGAAGACCTCCATTGCCACTGGCAGGCCGGCGAGGACGCCTTCCGCCTTGGCGAAGAGGGTGGCGCGGCTCACCTCATTGATTGGGATTAATGCCTGGGAAGTGACGTCGCCCGATCCGATGTCTTCCTCTAACGCGGCCTGCAGTCGGTCCTTCAGGTTCAAGAGAGGGTCACTTTCTCTTCTCCGTCGTAGCGGAGGCGGATGTGCCGATTCCAGTGAAGGTCGTCGCGAGCTGGGAAGTCCTCCCGCTGGTGAGCTCCGCGGCTCTCCTGACGGGTCAAAGCGGAACGGGCGATACGGCCGGCCAGCATAGCGGCGCTGGCTGCGCGAAATTGGCGTGGATCGGTTAGAACAAACGGATCCATGGCAGCCTCCCATCCAGCCAATTGGGTGGTCCCTTCTTCCAGGCTTTGCTGACTGCGGAGGATGCCGACTTGGCGCTCCATCAAGCGTCGGAGTTCCTCCAAGCGGTAGGGGGAAGCGTTGTCCTGCCTCCTCGCGAAACCGGCTCTTGGTATTTGGGCGTGGGCGGAAACCTGTGCTTGCCCCTCCAGGGAACGGGCCAGACGAGCGCTGAAAACGAGCCCCTCCAGAATGGAATTGGAGGCCAGGCGATTGGCCCCATGCACGCCAGTACAGGCGCATTCGCCTACCGCATGCAACCCGGGCAGTGTGCTTTGACCCCACAGATCGGTCCTTACCCCACCCATCGCGTAGTGCGCGGCGGGAGAGACCGGCGCCCATTGACGGCGCGGGTCGATCCCCAAGGAGAGGCATTTGTGCAGGATCACTGGGAAGCGTTGGGCGATGGTGTCAGCGCCGAGGGGAGAGAAATCAAGGAAGACGTGGTCGCTCCCCTCCCGCTGCATCTCCCGAAAGATGGCCGCGGAGACGACATCACGCGGGGCCAGTTCAGCCTGTGCGGCATAGTTCAGCATGAAACGCTGGCCGGCGTGGTTGCGTAAGATGGCTCCTTCTCCGCGCACTGCCTCCGAGATCAGAAAACGGGGCGTTCCTTGGTGGGCAAGGGCGGTGGGGTGAAACTGGACGAACTCCAAATCGCTGAGCTCTGCTCCGGCTCGATAGGCGGAGGCGATGCCGTCGCCAATCGTCCCCTCCGGGTTGGTGGAGGGCTCGTAGAGGAAGGAGTAACCACCCGAAGCCAGAACCAAGGCGGAGGTTTCCACGATGAAGGGCGATCCGCCGGCCCAGAGCACGACTCCTTGGACACGGTCCCCCAAAGAAGCCTCCGGCGACCCCAGAACGTCAATAAGGGCGGTATGCTCCAGAAAGGCGATGCGCGGGCAGAGAGAGGCTTGCCGATAAAGGGTCTGGATGATCTCGTCGCCGGTTCGGTCTTTGGCGTGCAATACACGTCTGCGCGAGTGGCTGGCCTCTCGCCCCAGAGACAGACGTTCCCCCTCGCGGTCGAAGGCCACGCCGAAGCGGAGAAGATCCTCAATAACGCGCGGCGCTTCCTCGACCAGTACGTCGACGGCTGCGCTGTTGCAGAGGCCGGCGCCGGCGGCAAGTGTGTCCTCGCGGTGCAAGGAGGTGCGGTCATCATTTCCAATGGCGCAAGCCACCCCCCCTTGCGCCAAAGAGGAGTTACTGACAAAGGCCTCAGCCTTGGAGATCAGCAGTGAGGCGCCGGGGTATTGCAGGGCGAAGAAGAGGCCAGCCACCCCAGTGCCGATCACCAACACCTCGGACTGAAGACGAGGGCAATCCAGGAGGGAGCTGCGAGCGAGGAGAAAGCGTCTCATCGGATGGTCATCATCCTTTCCAGGGCTCGTCGAGCTCCTGCCTCCCATTGGGGAGATACCGCCACCTCACCGCTCTCCTCGGCCAAGCACCGCGTCAAGCTTGCCAAGTCGGTCATCTTCATGTTCGGGCAGACCAATAGCGGTGATGCCAGGTGAAACCTTTTACCGGGGTTCTCTTTGCGAAGACGGTGCAAGAGGCCCTCCTCTGTGCCGATGATGAAGTCGGTGGCTGCGTCATAATGGGCGAAGCGGAGCATTCCTCCAGTGCCCAAGACCTGATCGGCCAGGCGGCGCACTTCGGGCCGGCATTCCGGATGCACCAGGACCAAGGCCTCCGCATACTCCCGGCGCGCCCGCTGGATATCCACCGGCAGCAGGCGAAAGTGGGTGGGGCAGAAACCCGGCCAGAGCCAGATCTTCTTCGCGGTCTGCTCGGCCACCCAACTACCCAAACCTTGGTCGGGGAGGAAGAGGATCTCCTCTTCAGGGACTGCCTCCACCACGCGCAAGGCGTTGGCCGAGGTGCAAATCCAGTCGGAAGCGGCTTTCAGCTCGGCAGTGGAGTTGATGTAAGTAACCACCGCGGCATTCGGGTGTTCAAAGCGAGCCTTGGCCAAGGCTTCGGTGTCGGCCATCGCAGCCAGTGGGCAACCGGCCTGGGGAACGGGCATCAAGACGCGTTTGCCCGAGAGGATGGCGGCCACTTCGGCCATGAAGTAGACGCCGCAAAAGACAATCAACGTCTCGCTGGATCGCTGTGCTGCCAGAGAGAGCTCCAAGGAATCGCCGACGAAATCAGCGACGTCCTGCACTTCGGGGAGCTGGTAGTTGTGGGCCAGAACCAGCGCCCCTTTTTCCTTTTTCAAGCGATCGATCTCGGAGGTAAAACCTGCCTGTTCATCGCGCATGGCTCTATTATAGGCTAGATAGCGGGCCAAGCTAGCGGGACGGGCTGCCGCGGACTATCATGTTGCTACAGCAGTGGATAGTTGTGAATAACCAAGCCATTCTTCTCAAGGAGGCAAGGAATATGACAGAACGTGCTGCCGCAGACTATCAAGCTGCCGCCAAGCAAGGCGCCGCAGGAAGCGCCAGGGAATTGCGGGTGGAGGAGCTTCGAGCCGCATCCAGCATCCAGGAGATGGGCTTCGAAGATACCAGCCAGGCGCCTCCGCTGCAACGCACAATCGGCCAGGATCGAGCCATCCGCGCCTTGGAGGTGGGCCTGGGGATCGACGCTCCCGGATTCAACATCTTCATTTCCGGCCGCAGTGGGACGGGCCGCACTTCCATCGTTCGCACTTTGGTAGAAAAGGTGGCGGCCGGCAAACCGGTCCCCTCCGATTGGATTTATTTGTACAACTTCACTAATCCGGACCGCCCCTGCGCCTTTTCCCTTCCCCCCGGGCAGGGCGTGCTTTTCGCAGCAGCCATGGAAAACTTGGTACACGCCTCGGCCGTTGAGCTGCGCAAGCTCTTCGAGACCCCTCT